>USNZ01000199.1 GCA_900556255.1 uncultured Oscillospiraceae bacterium | reverse complement strand
GGGTCTTGACCCATCCGCACCGCTGGCTGCGCGCAGCGCATAAAATCGCGCCGAACGGCGCGCGCTTTCACGTTATATCGTACTATCGGTAAGACTCCACGGAACGGTCAAGACCGTTCCCTACAAACTTTTTTGTATAGATGGGGCAACATTGAAAAAATATTGTGCAGTAGGGGCGGGGCATGCCCCGCCCGCGACTTTGCGGCTATAACAACATAACGGGCAAAATAAAAAAGTGCCCGCACGGCGGGCACACATTATCTTAACTCTAAACTCTAAACTCTCAACGCTTAACTCTGTTCTTCCCGCACCATCACCGTCACCGACGTCGGGGCCAGTTCCAGCACATCGCGGTAATGCGGGCCAAAGGGTACCGTGCCCGCCGTGTGGCTGTTGACCAGTGTGCGCCAGCGGCCTGCGGGCAGTGCCACCCATTGGCGGGTGCGTTCGGGGTTGTAGTACACCGCCAGCCGCCCGCCCTGCGGCACAAAGCCGATCAGCCAGCCGGGCAGCGGCAAAATGTAGGCAGGCTCGGTCGTTGTGTCGCCGCTAAGCTCCGGAAAAGCGCGGCGCAGCGCAAACAGCCCCGCATAATACTGCGCCAAATCGTAAAATTCCGGTGTGTAGGCGCGCTGCCAGTCCAAAAGGTTGGTCGCCAGCGGCCCGCGGTAGCTGTTGGGTTCGCCGTGCTTGGTGCGGGCAAATTCCTCGCCCGCCTGCAAAAACGGCATACCGCAGATGGTCAGGCATATGCCCGCCGCCATTCGGTTTTGCGCCAGCAGGTCGGGGGCGGGGGTGTCGTAGTCGGTGCGGCGGGCCACGGCGGCCAGTTTGTCCCACAGGGTGTAGTTGTCGTGCGCCGACACATACTGCACCACCTGCATGGCGCGCTTGGGGGTAAAACCGTGTTCGCCGCCGCGCCAGGCGTTGGCCGCGTACAGCACATTCAGCCCGCAGGGGGGTGCGCCGTTCACAAAGCCCGCACTGCCCGCGTCAAAGACATTGCCCTTGATACAATCCCGCGTATCATCGCAGAAAAACCCGATGCGGTCGCTCAACAGCGGCAGGGCGCCCTTGTCGGCGGGTCGCGCGCCGCCCTCGTAGTTGGTGCCGCCGCCCGCCCACGGCTCGCCGTACAACAAAATGCTTTGCCCGCCGGGCAGGGCGTCCAGCGCGGCGCGGATGGCGTTCATCGTGTCCGCGTCCTCCAACGCCATCAAATCAAAGCGGAACCCGTCCAGATGGTAGGTCTTGGCCCAGTACAGCACCGAATCCACCAGATATTTGCGCACCATGGGGCGCTCGCTGGCCAAATCGCAGCCGCAGCCGCTGCCGTTGGTCATGCGGCCATCGGGGGTGCGGCGGTTCCAGTAGCCGGGCACCGTGCGCTCCAGCCAGCTGTCGGAATGATAGGTGTGGTTGTACACAACGTCCATCACAACGCCCAGCCCCGCGCGGTGCAGCGCCGCCACCATGGCGCGCAGCTCCCGCACACGCACCTCGCCGTGGTAGGGGTCGGTGGCAAAGCTGCCCTCGGGCGTGTTGTAGTTTAAGGGGTCGTAGCCCCAGTTGTAATCGCGTCCGGGGCAGGTCTCGTCCACGGTGGCGTAGTCAAAAATCGGCTGCAGCTGCACATGGCTGATGCCCAGACGTTTCAGGTAATTTAAGCAGGTGGGGTGCACACCGTCGCCGTTCAGGGTGGTATTTTCCGGCGTAAAACCGAGATATTTTCCGCGCCAGGCGGCGGGCACACCGCAGTGCTCGTCGGCGGAAAAATCCGCCACATGCACCTCCCACACGACAGTCTCGCTTGCCGGGATACAGGGGCGGCGGTCGTTGTGCCAGCCCTCCGGCGCGGCGCGGTTCGGGTTCAGCACCATGGCGCGGCGGCCGTTGGCCCCCGTTGTGCGGGCATAGGGGTCAACGGCATCGGCGGTGTGGCCGTCGGAAAATTGCAGGTGATACAGGTAATACACGCCGTGGCAGTCCCCCGCGCGGGTAAACCGCCAGACGCCGTCGGCGCTGCGGGTCATGGCGTGGCTGCCCAGATGCGCCGCGCCCGGCTCATTGTCGGTACCGGCGGCAAAAAACTCTACCCGCACGGTGGTTGCCGTGGGTGCCCACAGCGCAAAGGCGGTTTTTTCGGGCTGCCAGGTTGCGCCCAGGTCGTCGCCGCCGTAGTACGGCAGGTCGCAGGCTTGTTGCCAATTCATACTCAAATGCCCCTTAATGATTTTGTAAGGTTATTGTAGCAAAATCGGGGTGCATTGTCAAAAAAAATCCCCCGCCGCGGTTGCGGCAGGGGAAGTGTTGCCTTAGTGGTTCTTCATATATTTGCGCACGGGCAGCGAAACGGTACCGGCCACGGCGCAGCAGACGCACCATTCAACAACGGCCTGTATGCCGACCACCAGCACGATGAACATCAGCGGGTTGGTAGCGCCCTTTTTGGCGGCGAGGTTCTGCACAAATTCGCTGTTGTAGAAGATGGCAACCAGCAGACCCATGTAGAACACGGTGTTCAGGAAGGGTGCGCAGAACGCGGCGATGTAGCAGGTCAGCTTTTCCTTTTTGGGCAGGGCCTTCTGCAAAGCGGCGAAGATCAGGCCGACGCACAGACCCATCAGCACACGGCCGATGACGCTGACGACAAAGTAGCCTGCGGGGCTGGCAGCGAACAGCGCGCCGCCCATGACGCTTTTGCCCTGCAAAGCCTGCATAAAGCTGGTAGCGCCGAACAAAGCGCCCAGCAGCGCGCCGGCGGCGGGGCCCATGGTGATGGCGCCGATGGCTACGGGCACGGTCAGCAGCGATGCGGACAGCGGCCCCACCTGCAGGTAGCCCAGCGGGGTGTAGTTCAGCACAAGCAGAATGGCTGCCAGCAGAGCGATCTGGGTCAGCCAACGGACGTTGGAACGGTTTTTCATATTCAATTTTCCTCCTGCTGCCGTCTTCTACATATCGGAAGTACAGCGCAATATTTGGGCACAAGCCCGGTACTAGGATAGCACAAACCGCGCAGGAAAACAAGAGTATCTAAATAAGAAATAATAAATAAGAAAT
>USNZ01000198.1 GCA_900556255.1 uncultured Oscillospiraceae bacterium | reverse complement strand
AGCTTGGCGCTGATCAAAAATGCGTTGGACTTGCCGGGCACGCCGACACTGAGCTTATAGGTGGGCATCAGCGTTTCTACGTTGAATTCACAGCTGGCGTTGACCACGCCGGGCGTTTCCAGTGCGTAGACCTTCATCTCGGCATAGTGGGTGGTGGCCATCAGCAGGCTGCCCTGGCGGCGCAGCTGCTCCAATATACTAACCGCCAGCGCCGCACCCTCGGCGGGGTCGGTGCCGGCGCCCAGCTCGTCCAGCAGAACCAGCGAGCCGCGGCGGGCAATCTGCAAGATATGACCGATACGTTTCATGTGGCCCGAGAAGGTCGAAAGGCTCTGCTCAATGCTCTGCTCATCGCCGATGTCCACAAGGTACTCGTCAAAATGGCAGACGGCGCTGCTCTCGTGCGCGGGGATCAAAAAGCCGTACTGCGCCATGGCGTTGAGCAGCCCGGCGGTTTTCAGCGACACGGTCTTGCCGCCGGTGTTGGGGCCGGTGATGACCAGCGTGTCGTACTCATCACCCAGGGAAATATCCACAGGTACGACTTTTTTCTTGTCGATCAGCGGGTGGCGGGCTTTGTTCAGCTTAAAGCGCACGCTGTCGTTGACGGCGGGCATAAAGGCGTTTTGCTCCACGGCAAGGCGGGCTTTTGCCAGCAGCAGGTCAATTTGCAGCATGGCATCATAGCTGTAACTGAACTGCGGTTCCAGACTGCCCACCTGCGCCGAGAAGGAGGACAAAATGCGGGTGATCTCCTCCTGCTCCTGCGCGCGCAGCTGCATGATGCGGGCGTTGGCTTCGACCACGGCGGTCGGCTCAACAAAGACGGTGGCACCGGTGCTGGAAACATCGTGGATGACGCCGCCGACCTCGCCGCGGTACTCGGCGCGCACAGGCACGACGTAGCGCCCGTTGCGCAGGGAAACCACGGCGTCCTGCAAAAATTTATTGGTGGTGGAATTTTTGATGATGGCATCCAGCTTGGTGCGGATGGAATCCTCGGTCTGGCGGATCTTGCGGCGCAGATCGCTCAGGGTGACGCTGGCGGTGTCCGCCATTTCGTCCGGCGAAAGGATACTTTCCGATATCTGGCGCTCCAACACGGGCTGAGGTGCCAGCGCATAAAAAAGGTCGTCGGTAGGCAGCATTTCATGCTCGCTCAGGCCGTACCACTGGTTCAGCCCCGCAAAATTGCGCAGCGTGGCGGCAATTTCCAGCAGCTCGCCCATGGACAGGATGCCGCCCTTTTGGGCGTGCGCCACGACACGGCGCACCTCGTTGACGCTGCCGAAGCGCGGGCTGCCGTTTTTGATCAGCAGCGCGTTGACGGCGTTGGTCTGCGCCAGTGCATAGCGTTCTTCTTCCACGGTGTCAAAGGGCTGCAGGGCCTGCATCATGGCTTTGGTTTCGCGGCAGGTGCAAAGCTGCACGGCGCGCGCCAGGACTTTGTCGAGTTCCAGTGTGGTTTTATAGGCTGTATCCATACAGGGTCAAGTTCTCCTACTCTACTACGGTTTTGAGAAAATCCAGCGTTTTTAACCCGTGTTCCAGGTGCGTCAGCAGATATTGCTCGCAGACGCCGGACAGATTTTTTAACGATGTATCGGCCAAAGAAAAGGAAAACAGCTTGTTATCCTCACTCAGGCAGATATGGCGCAGGGCATACAGTGCGCCGGGGTCAAGATTGGGCAGGTGACGCTCGCGGTCGGCGCAGGCGGCACAGAGCAAGCGTCCCTCAGCCGGGCTGAAATAAAACGAACCGCCGTCGTATTTTCCGCAGGCAGAGCAAGCCAGCACATCGGGCATATACCCTGCCAGGCACAGCGCGCGCAGCTCGTAGATGGCTTTCAGCTGCCGCCACGGGCGCTTTTTTTCGCAGATCATGTACAGGCAGTTCAGCAAAAGACGCAGCTGTGCTTCGGCCTCGGGCGGCGCGGGCGAAAGCTCGGCAGCCACCTCGGCCATATACGAGGCCAGCGCCAGCCCTTCCACGGTGGAGGACACGCCGTAAAACACCTTTTTGACCTGCGCATCGTCCACAAAATAGTGGCTGCGGCCGCTGGTCAGCACAAATTCGGAATAGCTGAAATGCCCGCAGGCGCTGAACAGCTTATTCTTCAGCCGCAGGCTGCCCTTGGCGGAGGCGGATATGACCCCCAAGTCAGGGGTCAGCAGGGTCAGGATCTGGTCGGCCTCCCCCAGTTTCACCTGCCGCAGCACCAGACCCGTTGTCGCTATCGGCATGGGTGCCCTCCTGTTGCGTGTTTTGCTTGTAGCGCAGATAATCGTAAACGCTGCCGGTTTGGGCAAACTGTGCCCAGTCCTCTGCCGTAGCCATACCGATGCCCCCTTTCTTCCTTTTATTATAAAGAAAGGGGGTTACAAAAGTTGTCAGCTTGGGCGGGAAATAATCGGGCGTTTACGGCTTGGCAAATCCGAGGTTGTTGAGCTGCTGCTCACTGTCGCGCCAATCTTCACGCACCTTGACCCAGCATTGCAGGTTGACCTTTACGCCGAGCAGCTCCTCGATGTCGGCGCGCGCGGCGGAGCCGATTTTTTTCAGCATCTGCCCGCCCTTGCCGATGATCATGCCCTTGTGGCTTTTGCGCTCACAATAAATATCCACGTCGATGTCGACCAGATCTTTGTCGGGGCGCTCCTTGAAGCGCTCGACCACAACGGCAATGCCGTGGGGGATCTCGTCCCGCATGAAAAGCAGAGCTTTTTCGCGCACCAGCTCGGCCACCAGTTCTTTTTCGGGCATATCGGTAAAGGCTTCGTCGTCAAAATAGTGCGGGCCTTCGTTGCCGTAGGGTTTCAGCACGGCAAACAGCTCGTCGCAGCCGGTGCCGTCCTTGGCGGAAACCGTCAGCACCTTGTCAAAGCAGCCGAATTCCTCGATCTGGCGGCGGCGGGCTTCCAGCTTGGTCAGGCTGTTGAGCAGGTCTACCTTGTTGATGACCGCCACAGCGGGACCGCCCTTTTGCAGGGCAGCGACCATGCGCAGTTCGGCGGCGGTGAACTCCCCCTCCGGCTCAAACAGCATCAGGGTCACGTCGACGTCCTTCAGGCTGGCGGCGGCGGTCTGGGTCATGC
>USNZ01000197.1 GCA_900556255.1 uncultured Oscillospiraceae bacterium | reverse complement strand
GGCTGCGGCGTCATCGCCAACGTCGAACTTCGCCGATCCAAAGGCCACGGCGACAACTTCTTCACCATCGCCTTCGGTTGGGGCTTCCCTTCGGTTGGGGCTTCGTCGTCACTTTCGGCGTCTACGCCTCCCACGCCTACTCCGGCGGCCACCTGAACCCCGCCCGTGACTTCGGTCCGCGCCTCATGCACGCCCTGCTGTACAACCACCTGGCTGCCGGTCAGGCCCGTGCGGCTTGCCACCAGGGCACCCGCAAAGCCGCCGCCGAATGCCAACACCAACGCGCCGACGCCCGCCAACACGCGCATGGCAATTTTTTTGCCGTTGCGATGCTTTTTGGGGGGCTGCTGCGGGGCGCTGCTGTAACTGTAACCGTTATAGCCGCCATTGCCGCCGTTGCCGCCAAAGCTGCTGGTGTAGCCGTTATTCTGTTCGGGTGCGGGGTTGGGCGCAGGGTTCTGGGTGGAGTAATCGGTCTGCGCCGTGTTGGCGGTGTTTATGCCGCTGCTGCCCACGTTGGGGTAGCTGTTGTCCTGCTGCGGCTGCTGAGGTTGCTGCGGCTGCTGCGGCTGCTGAGGTTGCTCGGGTTGTTGGGGCTGCTGCGGCTGTTGGGGTTGCTGAGGCTGTTGGGGATTTTGCGGTTGCTGGGGATTTTGCGGGGGTGTGGTTCCGTCTGTATGGTTATAAAGACCGGAGTAATCGTATTCGTTACTCATACAGATTCTTCCTTTCGATTTATTTTATGCTTACAGTATACAGGCAAATTGTGAAATAGACTTCTCATTGCGGTGAAAGAATTGTGAAAGTGTGCCTTTATTTTAGCACTTTCTGCCGGGGGTTGACAAGTCCCCCGCCGCCCTGTATGCTGGGTAGGTAAAGGGGGTATCGGCCATGAAACTGGTTTGCGAAAACGAAAACTATACCTTATATAAGGAGCGCGAGATCATCGGCACGGCTGCCGTGCGGGGCGGCGTTTTTGTAGCGCTGGAAATTGCCCCCGCATGGCGCGGGCGGGGCTACGGCAGCTATCTGGTAAAGGAGATCCTGCGCAGCGGCGGCGGGTTTGACACCAGGACCGCCAGCCTGTTCACCGCCCCGCTTCCCGACAGCGAGGCGGGCAGGGCGCTGGCGCACAAGTTCGGCTTTGTGCCCATGGGGGGCAAGCTGGTGCGGCGGCGTGTGCCGGATCTTTCGGCGGTGCAGCTTTGCCACGATTTTTTGCAAGCGCGGCTGGCGCCGGGCGGGCTGTACATCGATGCCACCTGCGGAAACGGCCATGATACGTTGTTTTTATGTCAACTGGCCGGGGAGCATGGGCAGGTTTTGGGGTTGGATATCCAACCCCAGGCCGTGGCCAACACCAACACACGGCTGCAAAACGCCGGATTCGGCGCGGTGGGACGCGCGGTTTTGCATGACCATGCGGACCTAGCCGCGCTGGCGGCGCCGGGTACGGCGGACTGTGTGCTGTTCAATTTCGGGTGGCTGCCGGGTGCCGAGCACGCGGTACATTCCACGGCCGAGGGCAGTCTGCCCGCGCTGCGCAGCGCGTTGGCGGCGCTGAAATCGGGCGGTGTGCTGGCCGCCGTGCTGTACAGCGGCAAAATCATCGGGGACGGCGAAAAGCAGGCCGCGCTGGCGTTTTTTCGCAGTTTGCCGCTGACGCAGTACACGGTGCTGGTGTGTGAGTTTGCCAACTGGGCCGACACCGCGCCGCTGCCGTGCTTTGTGATCAAAAAGTAGGAAATGCAGCGTAGGGCGGGGTGACCCCACCCCGCCGAAGTGATTTGCGGCAACCGAGAATTTTTGCGATCGCAGGGAAATATCGGCAGGTTTGTAGGGGACGCATATATGCGTCCCGTGCGGTTTTCCCATCAGGCTGCATTTTCGGAGTGATTGCAACGGGCGGCATATATGCCGCCCCTACGGATCGTCCCAACTTTTTATCGCTATCCCGTCAAATCAGCACGTCTTTGATCAGCAAACTCAGGCCGCCGGTGGCGGAATGGATAAACTCCACAGCCTCGTCGGAGCTGCACAGCTCGGCGGGGATTTTTATTTCAATGCCGGATTCCGTCTTGAAGCTGCGGCTTTCCAGCTTTTTGATGCGCGCGGGGCTGACGGTCAGGCGGTCGTTCTCCTCGACGCCGGTCTCCGCCAGGGCTGCCTCAAACTTGGGCGCGGCCAGCGGGTAGTTTTCACGGATGCGGGTGCAGACGTCCTCGACGGCAATTTGATTGTCCACCGCCTGGTTGCGCACCAGCAGCTCGACAGCCGTCTCGGTGCCGCCGTCAAAGGGCGGCACATCGTCCAGTTCTTCGGGTTCGGGGTAGGCCTCTTTGACGGCGGCCACGGCGCTTTCGCACACAGCCTTCAGCTTGGCCTTTTCGGTAACGGCCTCGGTGCAGCCGAAAACTCGCGTAGACAGGTAAAAATCTTTCTTATCGTCCAGCGTGTACTTTTTTTCGATCAGGCGTACCGTGCCGTTGGCGCGGTCAAACAGCGCGGCCTCGTCGGCCTTGGGTGTGCCGGGCAGCAGTGTGCGCTGGGGCACCATGCTGCTGAACTGCCCGTTGCCCAGCCGCTGGGTGGCGTGGGTGTAGCCGGGGCGGTAGTTCAGCTTGAGCACGCCGTAATAGGGCACACCGTCGGCGGTGAAATCCACCACCGCCAAATCGCCCGCCGGGATGGCAGGGTACTGCAAAAGCTGCTCAAAAATCACACCGCCGATGCGGCGGGACAGGTCTACAAAATCCCCGTTTTGCGCCATCTCCTGCGCAAAGGCGGAATCGGGCAGAAAGCGGCAGTTTTTGCCGTCGTCGCTGGCAAAGGCGCGCTCGATCACGGCGGAAAAGTATTCGTGCAGATCGGCGTCCATATCCATAGCGCGGTCGGACAAAACCGGCTCGGACGCGCCGGAATCCAGCAGGTGCAGCACGATCTGATTGAGTTTGATCTCCATAGTAAAGCTCCTTCGGAAGATTTATGCGGTATCGCCTTAGTATACCACAGACTGTCGAAAAAGAAAATTTTCTATCCATTTTTATCGGCGGACATGTGCCGACGATGAAAATACCGCCAGAGCAAAAAATCGCGTTCGAGTCGCCTTTAGGCATGAGAA
>USNZ01000196.1 GCA_900556255.1 uncultured Oscillospiraceae bacterium | reverse complement strand
ACCACATAGGCCGCAGGGGCCATGATATCGGGCGCAATATCCGCCGCCGAGCCGTTGATCCCCTCAGCCGCCACCGGCAGCCCCAGCACGATCACCAGCACAAAGGCGCACAGCACCGCGCAGAATCTTTTCATAGGCATGGTTTCCTTTTGGTTGGTATACGGTATTAGTATAGCAAATTGAAAGGGAAAATAAAAGGGTGTGAACCGGGATTTTTACAATCAGTTCATCGCACCGGCGGTGGCAAACAGGCGGTCCACCTCATCGGACAGAGCGCGGTGCTGCGGCATGGCGAGATTTGGGTCAACAGCCAGCAGGGCCTTGGCTTCCTCCTGGGCCACTTTCAGCGTGCGGGTATCCTGCACCAGGTCCGCCACCCGCAGCGTGGGCAGACCGTGCTGGGCCGAGCCGAAGAAATCACCGGGGCCGCGGTTTTCAAGATCATATTTTGCCACGGCAAAACCGTCTGACGTGTGGCACAGGAAGCGCAGCCGCTCTTTAACGGCGTCGTTCTCGTTGTCGGAAATCAGGATGCAGCAGGAATCCGCCGCTCCGCGCCCGACACGTCCGCGGAGCTGATGCAGCGCCGACAGACCAAACCGCTCGGCGTTTTCGATGACCATAACTGTAGCGTTGGGCACATCGACGCCGACCTCGATAACAGTGGTGGAGACCAGCACGTCCAGTTCTCCTGCCTTAAATTTCAGCATCACTTCGTCTTTTTCTTTGGGCTTCATCTTGCCGTGCAAAAGTCCGATGCGTCGGTTGGGCAAAAGCGGGCAGACGGTTTCGGTGTAGTAGGTTTTTACCGCCGTCATGCCGGAATCCAACTCGTTCTCCTCAATGGCGGGGCAGACGATATATACCTGATGCCCTGCCTCGATCTGCTTGTCGAGAAAGCCGAACATATCCTGCCGCTTTTTGCCTGTGATGAACCACGTTTTGATGGGCTTGCGGCCGGGGGGCAGCTCGTCCAGCACCGAGATGTCCAAATCGCCGTACAGCAAAAGGCCCAGTGTGCGCGGAATGGGCGTTGCGCTCATGACCAGAAGATGCGGGTTTTTCGCCTTGCCCGCCAACAGGCCGCGCTGACGCACCCCGAACCGATGCTGCTCGTCCACGATGGCCAGCCCTAAGTTGCGGAACACCACCGTGTCGGTCAGCACCGCGTGGGTACCAACGACCAGCCCTGCACGGCCGTCGGCAATAGCCTCCAGCGCGACATGCTTTTCTTTGGATTTCATACCGCCGACCAGCAGCGTGACATTGACGCCGAAAGGCTCCAGCCTGTCGGCAAGGTTGGCGGCATGCTGCCGTGCCAGAATTTCGGTGGGGGCCAGCATAGCGCTCTGCCAGCCGTTTTGGGCGGCAAACCAGATGGCTGCCGCCGCCACCAGCGTTTTACCGCTGCCCACATCGCCCTGCAGCAGGCGGTTCATCGGCGTTTCGGCGCAGAGGTCGCGGGTGATTTCCTCGGCCGAGCGCCGCTGTGCCCCCGTGGGGGCATAGGGCAGACTGCGCCAGAAGGTTTCCAGATCCATCGGGCGCATAGGCGCACCGGTGACATTGCGGTCCCGACTGCGCAAAAGAAAAATACCCAGCTGCAAAAGGTACAGTTCCTCAAAAATCAGGCGGCGCCGCGCGGCAGCCAATTCCTGCTGATTCTTGGGTGCATGGATTGCCCGCACCGCTGCGGCCTTGGGGGGCATTTTATAGCGGGTCAGCAGCTCCGGCGGCAGGGGGTCCTGCAGCTCTTCCGCGTAAGGCAGCGCCGCATACACACAGCTGTTGTGCCGCGCCGGGGACAGCCCCTCGGTGCCCGGATAGACCGCCACAAAGGGGCTTGCCTGCACCTGCGCCTCGGTGCGTACCAGCGGGTGCAGCAGTTCGCGGTGGGTCATGGTGCCGCCGATGCGACCTTCAAAATAGTAGCTCTCCCCCACTGCGAGCTTGTCGGCGGCGTAGGGTGCATTGAACCACGAAAGCGCCAGCACACCGGAATCATCGGCTGCCAGCACACGGTTCATCATGCGGCCGCCCTTGATGCGGCGGGGCGGCTCCTTTTGCAGAACCGTCGCTTTAACGCAGCATTCCACATCGTAGGGGGCGGTCTCCACCGTATAAGGCTGCGTGTAATCGATGTATTTGCGGGGGTAGCACAAAAGCAGGTCGCGTATGGTCGCAATACCCAGCTTTTCAAACTTTTTGGCAAAGGCAGGGCCTACCCCTTTTAAGTATTGTACCGAGCTGTCGATGGATGCCATGCGGGACCTCCTTTCTTTTTTTGCGGCAAGTATTAAAAAAGGCGAACTCGGAGTTGCACCAAATTCGCCTTGTATTGTGGATATTTACTCCACGGAAATCATATAGTAGTAAACGGGCTGGCCGCCGCTGATGTGGCTGACCTCGATATTGCCGCCGCACTTGGCGCGAACCATATCGGTGGTATGCTCGGCTTCCTCATCGCTGACATCGCAGCCGGAAATCACCGTGATAAACTGGGTGTCCTTCTTGCGCATCGCGCGGGCCAGACGGTAGGTCATCTTGACAATATCGGTGCCGGTGGCCACGATCTTGCCGTTTTCCAGGGCCATGATCTCGCCCTTTTTGATCGGCTTGCCGTCAAACTCACTGTCGCGGGCGGCGTAGGTGATCAGACCCGTGCCCACCTGGTCGGCGGCAGCCATCATATTGACGGCGTTCTCCTCGGGGGCGGTGTCGGGGTCAAAGTTCAGCATGGCGGTCATGCCCTGCGGAATGGTGCGGGTGGGCAGCACGATGACCTTGCGGTCGGCCAGCTTCTGCGCCTGCTCGGACGCCATGATGATGTTCTTGTTGTTGGGCAGCACCAGCACGGTCTTGGCGGGTACGCTCTGGATGGCGGCCAGAATATCCTCGGTGCTGGGGTTCATTGTCTGACCGCCGCTGACAACGGCGTCAACGCCCAAATCACTGAATACGCCCTTCAGGCCCTCACCCGCGGCCACGGCGACAAAGCCGTACTCGCGCTCGGGGTCAACAGCAGTGTAAACAAACTCGCTGTCCTTCTTTTCCTCGGCCTCGGCCTGTTTTTCCAGGCCCTTGGCCTGCTTCTGGCGGGCCAGGAACTGCTCGTGCATGTTCT
>USNZ01000195.1 GCA_900556255.1 uncultured Oscillospiraceae bacterium | reverse complement strand
ACCTGTACAAGGCCGCCGCCGCGCTGACCGACGCCGTGCGCGGCCCCAAGCCCCTGGCCGATGCCTCACTTTGGCCGCCTGTGCAGCAGGCGCACCAACAGGTTCTGCAGGCTATCGCCCAACTATAAAGGCAACGTTTTAACGCAGCACCCTACCACTGCGGGGGCTGCGGGCAAGGAGCGCCATAATGAAAACCAGGGTATCATCCCTCCCCAAGCGGGTCGCTGCCTTTTTGTCGGCCTTGTGCATGCTGCTGTGCCTTACGGCAGCTTTCGCAAGCCCGGCGGCCGCCTCTGCCGACCCGGCCGCCGCAGCTGCCAAGCATCTGCGTGTGGGATTTTACGGCTATAACGGCTATAATATGTACGACGCCAAGGGCCGCCCCTGCGGCTACGATTATGACGTTCTGCAAAAGCTGGCAGAGTACGATAACTTCACCTACGAGTATTGCGGCTTTGACAAGGACGCCGACGGTGTGCTGCAAATGCTGGAAAACGGCGAGGTGGATATCGTCATCAACGTGCGCAAAAACGCCGAAAGGGAGCAGCGCTTTGCCTATGCCGCCCAGCCCACCGGCAGCATCTGCACCATGCTTACCGTCAAGGCGGGCACAACCGGCATTACCGCCGGCGATTACGACAGCTACAACGGTATGCGGGTCGGCCTTTCGCGCGCAGGCAACAACCGCAACGGCAGCTTTGCCGAATTTGCCGAAAGCAAGGGCTTTACCTACACGCCCATTTACTTTGAGGATGACGACCAGATAGCCGTGGCCCTGATGGTGGGGCAGATCGATGCCGCTGTCAGCAACGGTATGCGCGCTACGCAAAACGAGTGGGTGCTGGAAACCTTTGACGAGCAGGACAGCTACATTGTGACGCGCAAGGACGACCGCGAGACGCTGGCCTGCATCAACGGGGCGCTGGCTAAGCTGAACCGCACCGAGCCTGCCTGGCGCAGCACTCTGGACGAAAAATACAGCAGCCGCCACACCAGCAGCAAAATTTCGCTGACCGAAACAGAAACCGAGTTCCTGCAAAAGCTCAACGTGCAGGGACGCAAGTTCACCGTGCTGGCCAACCCCGACAATTACCCCTACGCCTACCTGGACGAAAGCGGCAACCCAACCGGAATTCTGGTCGAACTGATGAGCAAAATTGCGGGGCGCGCGGGGATGCACCTGCAATATCTGCACGTTGCGGACCGCGCCGAATACGAGGCGGCGCTCGCCGCCGGCGAGGCGGATTTCTGCCTGGATATGCCTAAGGATGCCGCCGCAGCCGAGGCTGCCGGGTACAAGCTGACGGATTCCTACCTGACGGCGGATTATGCCTGGGTCACCCTGCGCAGCAGCGACAACCACTTTTCCAAGGTGGGTGTGGCGGACAGCACCCTCGACGACTGCTCGTCCGAGTGGCTGCACAACTACCGCAAAAAATCCTACCCGTCCTACGATGCCTGCCTGGCAGCCCTGCGCGCCGGCGAGGTGGACGCCTACTTTACCTTCCGCACCCAGGCCGAGCATCTGATCTACGAAAATACACGCAACGACTTAAAAACCGTCGACAGCGTATGCAGCATTGATTTTTGCATCGGTGCGGCGCAGCGGCTGGACGTTGCCATTTTGGGAATTTTGAACAAGAGCATTACCAGCCTGACCCGCAATGAGGCCTACGCCATCGCCATTCAATATACGACCTTGGACAAGCTGGATTTCTCGCTGGTGCGTCTGTTTCACCAGTACCCGGCACTGATAGTGACGATCGTCCTCTGCATGGTGCTGCTGCTGTTCTGTGTGCTGCTTATCATCCGTGACCGTCACGCGCGGGCACAGACTGTGCAGGCGCTGCACCACGCCGAGGAGGCCAGCCGCGCCAAAACGGAATTTTTGTCCAACATGTCCCACGATATCCGCACACCCATCAACGGCATCATGGGTATGATCGACATTGCCCAAGACAACTTTGACGACAAGGAGCGCGTGGCCGACTGCCTGCAAAAAATGCGCGGTGCGGCGACACACCTGCTGTCGCTCATCAATGACGTGCTGGATATGAGCAAGGTGGAATCCGGCACGATGCAAATGCTGGACAACCCCTTTGACCTGCGCGTGCTGCTGGATAACTGCTGCGCCATTGTCGAGGGGCAGATCGCCGAGCATAACCTGACCTTTACCAAGCAGATCGGGCCGTTCTGGCACCCGTACCTGCGCGGCAGCGAGCTGCATATCCGCCAGGTGCTTATCAATATTTTAAGCAACGCCGTAAAATACACCCCCGACGGCGGCACCATTAACTTCTACGCACGGGAAACGCTGTGCGAGGAGGGGCTGGTGCATCTGCGCATGGAAATTGCGGACAACGGCATCGGCATGAGCGAGGAATTCCTGCAGCATATTTTTGAGCCGTTCACCCAGGAGGCGCATAGCAGCCGCACCACCTACAAGGGCACGGGGCTGGGCATGGCTATCACCAAAAAGCTGGTCGACCAGATGCACGGCTCTCTGGATGTGGAAAGCGAACCGGGCCGCGGCAGCACCTTTACGGTGCGTCTGTCACTGCCGCTGGGCAACTATGTGCCCAAGGAGACTGTGCCCAAAAAGGGCGAAGGTCCCGAAGATCTGCAGGGGCTGCATCTGCTGCTGGCCGAGGATAACGAGCTGAACCGAGAGATCGCCGTCGCGCTGCTGGAGGAGCAAGGGGCGGAAATCACGGCGGTGGTCAACGGCCGCGAGGCGGTGGAGGCTGTGAAAAACGCCCCGCCGGGTGCCTTTGATGCCGTGCTTATGGATGTGATGATGCCCGAAATGAACGGCCTGGACGCCACGCGGGCCATCCGCGAATGGCAGGGCAAGCCGAAGGAGGACGGCATCCCCATCATCGCGATGACCGCCAACGTGTTTGCCGATGATGTCAAGGCCTGTCTGGACGCGGGCATGAACAGCCACGTCGGCAAGCCGCTGAACATGAAGCTGCTGATAGCCGAGATTCTGCGTCTGACACGGAAGTAAATTCTTGCAAGGCGGTAGGGGCGGGGCATTGCTCGCCCGCAACCGTGTATTATAATGAACATACCGGGTTAGTCCGTAGGGGCGGCATATATGCCGCCCGTTGCAGCCGCCCCGGCAAATCAACCTAACGAGTAAACCGCACGGGTCG
>USNZ01000194.1 GCA_900556255.1 uncultured Oscillospiraceae bacterium | reverse complement strand
GTGGACGAACTGACGAACTTTTTCGGCGTTCTGCAGGGCACCGAGACCCCCCGCTGGAGCTTTGAAAAGGACCTGGCCGCCATTGCCCTGATGGACAAGGTCGAGCAGGCATAAGGGGGAGCTATGCGTACTTTGACTGCCCTGTTTGTGGGGCTGGGTTCCATCGGTACCCGTCACCTGAAAAACCTTGCCAACCTTTGCGGCGACCGCGGCTGGACGCTGCAGGCCGACGCCCTGCGCAGTGACCTTGCCCGCCCCCTGCGGGACGGCGTTGCCGCGCTGCTGCACCGCCAGTTTGCCGACATCCGCGACGCTGCGCCCCGTTACGATTTGATTTTTATCACCAACCCTACCAGCCTGCACGCCGACGCCCTGCGCACGGTGTATGGGCGCGGTGAAGCGCTTTTTATCGAAAAGCCGCTGTTTTCTGCGGAGCAGACTGCCCTTGACCCCGCCGACTACCTGCCCGAAGGGCAAAAAGCCTATGTGGCCGCCCCCATGCGCTGGTGCGGCGTTATGCAGGCCGTCAAGGAGCGTCTGCCCGACCTGCACCCCTACTGTGCGCGGGTCATCTGCTCCAGCTATCTGCCCGACTGGCGGCCCGGTGTGGACTACCGCACGGTGTACAGCGCCCGCAAGGAGTTGGGCGGCGGCGTGACCATTGACCTGATCCACGAGTGGGATTACCTGGCAGACCTTTTCGGCATACCGGAGCAGCTGCACAATTTCAAGGGGCATTATTCGGAGTTGGAAATCAACTCCGACGATATATCGATGTATATTGCCCGCTACCCCCACCTTTTGGCGGAGGTGCATCTGGATTATTTCGGCCGCGGCTACCGCCGCAAGCTGGAGCTTTTCTGCCCGGACGGCAGCTATCTGGCGGATTTCGGCGCCGGTACGCTTACCCTGCCCGACGGCACCGTTGAGCATTACGAGGAGGACGTCAACCGCCGCTACGAGCGCGAGATGGACTACTTTGTGGACTACGCCCTGGGTGAGGAGCGCGTCAGCTGCAACCCGCCCGAGCTGGCCCTGCAAATTTTGAAACTGACATTGGGGGAACTGTAACATGAACCGTTTGTTGATCACCATCTGCGGCCGCGCAGGCAGCAAGGGATTCAAAAATAAAAACCTGAAGGTTTTCTGCGGCAAGCCGCTGGTGTATTATTCCTTGAGCGCCGCCGAATTGTTTGTCAAAAACCACCCCGAATTGACGGTGGACATTGCCCTGAACACCGACAGCGAGGATCTGGCCAAGCTGGTGCTGGCACAGTATCCTGAGGTCGTGTATCTGCCCCGCGGCGAGGAGCTGGGCGGCGACCGTGTGCCCAAGATGGCGGTGTATCAGGACAGCCTGCGCCGCATGGAAGAACGCGCCGGGCAGCCTTATGACTGGCACATGGATCTGGACATCACCAGCCCGCTGCGCACCGCCGCCGATATCGAAAACGCCTTTGCGGCCAAGCAGGAACGGCAGGATCTGGATTTGATTTTCAGCGTCTGCGAGGCCCGCCGCAACCCGTGGTTCAACATGGTCAAGACCGTGGGCGACCATGTGGAGTGCGTCTGCAAGAGCGAGTTCACGGGCCGCCAGCAGGCGCCCGACGTATATGACGTCAATGCGTCGATCTACGTCTTTAAGCGCGACTTCTTGGCCAACAATACCGACGGTATCCTCTGGCGCGGCAAGATCGGCATCAGCGTCATGATGGACACCGGCATCATTGACATCGACTCGGAGCACGACTACCTGCTGATGGAGGCCATCGCCGCCCACCTGTACGCCCATTATCCCGAATTCAACGCCGTACGGGAGAATATCCGTGGATAATGTCATGTTTGCGCGTTCGCTTTCTCTGGTGCTGGACGCCGGGCAGACCCTGCTGGAAAACGGCAGCGAGGTGTTCCGCGTACAGCAGACGATGGAGATCATGGCCAAAAGCCTGGGCGTAGCGGATTTTGACGTGTATGTGCTGGCCAACGGTATTTTTGCGTCGGCCCACATGGGGGATCACAACGATTCGCTGACCCGCCATGTGCCGCTGGTGTCCATTCACCTGGGCCGTGTGGAGGCCGTGAACGAGCTTTCCCGCGAGTTGGCTGCCGGAAAGCTGAACTTGGATGAGGCAGAGCAGCGTTTGCAGGACGCCCGCGCCCTGCCCCCTGCCCCGCCCCGTGTGCTGCGTCTGGCAGGCGCGGCGGGTGCCGCCTGCTTTGGCTATCTGTTTGGCGGCGGGCTGGCGGAGGCGCTGGTAGCGGGTATAGCGGGCTATCTGGAAGTGGTGGTTTCGCAGCAGCTTTCTGCCCACAAGATCAACCGCATTTTCACCATCATTGTGGCGGCTGCCGTTGCCACGGCCTGCGCCATTTTGATGCGCACACTGGTCTTGCCGGGGCTGCAGGTCAACTTTGCCATCATCGGCGCGTTGATGGTGCTGACCCCCGGCGTTGCGCTGACGATGGGCATCCGCGACATTTTGAACGCCGATTATCTTTCCGGCTCCATTCGGCTGCTGGACGCGGTGCTGGTTGCGGGCAGCATTGCCTGCGGCGTTGCCATAGCGTGGCTTGCCGCCCGGGGATTGGGGGTGGCGGTATGAGCCTGCCCTCTGCCCTGCTGCATTACCTATGCCATTTTGTGGTGGCAATCATTTCGGTGGTCAGCTTTGGCATTAGCTTTCATGTGCCGCGGCGGCATTACCTTGCCTGCGGGCTGACCGGTGCGGTGGGCTGGATCGTCTACCTGCTGTGCCTGAACCTGCTGCACTGTTCCGCACCCGTCTCGGTTTTGGTGGCCACACTGCCGCTGGCGGCGCTGGCGCGCGTCTTTGCGATACGCCACAAGGCACCCCTCACGGTGTTTTTGCTCAGCGGGATTTTCCCTCTGGTGCCCGGTGCGGGTATCTACAACACGGCCTATTATTTTTTGCAGGATGACCGCGCCCTGTTTGCCAACGCAGGTGTTGAGACGCTGAAAATTGCCCTGGCGCTGGCCCTGGGCATTGCGCTGGTGTGCAGTATCCCTTTGCCGCAAAACCACACAACGCAAAAATAAAAGGTAAAATAAAAGTCCCGAAACCGACGGTTTCGGGACTTTTGACTGTCGAAAAAGCAAATTTTCCAACCATTTTCATCGGCGGACATGTGCCGACGATGAAAATACCGCTA
>USNZ01000193.1 GCA_900556255.1 uncultured Oscillospiraceae bacterium | reverse complement strand
AGACTTTCCGGCGTGGTGTTGGCGGTTGCCTCGTGTTCGCCGGCAATATTCACGCCGTTGGAGCCGATGTAGGCGCAGGGCAGCCCCGATTCCGACAAAACTGCCGCCGTCAGCAGCGCCGTGGTCGTCTTGCCCTTGGTGCCGGTAATGCCGATCAAATGCAGCTGCTCGGCAGGGTTGCCGTAAAAGTCGGCACCGATGACCGCCAGCGCGGCGCGGGTGTCGGGGGTCAGAATCTGCACAGCGTCGGCGGGCAGATTCACCGCATGCTCGCACAAAAAGGCGCGGCAGCCGTTATCGTAGGCGCTTTGGGCGTAGGTATGGCCGTCCGCCCAGGCACCCACAAGGCAGACAAACAGCGTGCCCGCCTTCGCCTTGCGGGAATCATACACAATAGCCGCAATCTCCGCATCGGAGTCCCCTGTGTGGGGGATTCGAGTGATAAAGTCATTTAACTTCATAGAACATCCCTTTTTCAGATACAGACAGCCCGTGCCGCCGGTTAGTTTCGGCCCGGCTTGGGGTAATAGGTCTTGAACTTCTTGAACTGACGGCGCAGCTGCTCCAGCACGCAGGCGTAGCGCACAGGGTTCCATTTCAGGTCGGGGGCGTACAGCAGCGAGCATTTTTCCTTTCCGGCCGCCTTCAGCGCTTTGGCCTTGCTGACAAGGGCGGGATCCTCGGTGTAGGTAAAGGCCACCTGTGTGGGGACATGATGCCAGAACACCTCGTTGCGGTTCAGAACGCAGTCATCGCCGTTATCGTCCCACTTTTCCACAACAAGACGTGCAATGTTCATGCCGCTTGCGGTGACGTAATAGTTGCTGCGGCCCTGGCGCAGGTTGATTTCAAACACGCGGAAATCGCCCGGCTCGTCGCTGCACTTGATGTCAAAGTTGGAAAAGCCCGTGTAGTGGCAGGCTTCCAGCATTTGGCGGATGTTCTCCACCAGCGGCAGGGCGGCGGTGTCCTCGGTCACGATGGCGGCGTGGTTGCCCAGGCCGTGGGGGGTGTGTTCCTCGATCATCGTGTGTCCCAGGCACATGGCGCGAACCTTGCCGTTTTTGTCGGAGAAAGCGGTCAGCACACGCATGTGGTCGTCGCCGCCCGGCACCATTTTTTGCAGCAGCATCTTGTCGGGATAGCCGCTGGCGTAGACGGTGCGCACGATCTCGGCGGCTTCGTCGGCGGAATGGGCGGTATAGACCTTTTTCATACTGTCAAAGGGGAATTTCCAGTAATCCACGCTGGAACTGGGTTTGACGATCAGCGGGTAGCCAAAGCCCAGCTTTTCCTCGCTCAATTCGGCGGCGTCCACGGGCGCGGTCAACACCTTGGTGGCGGGGTAGGGGATGCCGAACTTGTCGCATACCTCGTAGAACTCGGCCTTTTTCTGCACGGTGGTGTACAAATCGGCAGCGGGGCCGGGGGCAATATACTCCGGCAGCTCGGCCTTGCGGCGGATGATCATGGCGGCGTAATCGTCGGTGCAGCCGAACAGGTACAGCCGCTTACCGGTATGCTGTGCGGCAAAGTCCTTTAATATGCGCATCATCGTGGTTTCGTTGTCCATATCCGGCACGGTGGTAAAGTGGACAATGTGGGAATACTTGGTCGGTGCCATGGGGTAGCGGCCAAAGGCGTAGCTTTCTACACCGTAAGCCTCGTGAAAGGCGCGGGCAAAGTTATAGCAGTTCAAATCAGCGCCCAGAAATACAGGTACGATATCGGACATTTGCGGAAACATCTCCCCATCAAAAATTCAAATTTACTCTCTTATCTTACAACGGCGCACAACGTCGCAAACTTACGCGTCGAACTTCTCAAAAAACTGTTCGTGCCAGGTCAGAAAGGTCAGCGCCGTCCAGACCTTGCGGCGGTTGTGCTTGGGGTCTGCCAAAAGCGCCAGCAGCTTATCCTGGTCAAAGTATTCGGCGGCGACGTCGCTCTCAAATTTTGCGCGCACCTTGGCGGAAAATTCCGGGTCCTCCAGCCATTTGGCGATCGGCACGGGGAAGCCCTTCTTGGTGCGGTTTGCCCAGGCATCGGGCAGGGTCTTGTTGGCGGCGGTGCGCAGCACGGCCTTGGTATCGCCGCGCAGCTTGTAGCTTACGGGGTAGGTCTCGGCCTCACGCAGTACCTCACGGTCCAGATACGGTACGCGCAATTCCAAGGAATGTGCCATGCTCATCTTGTCCGCCTTCAGCAGGATATCGCCGGGCAGCCACAGGTTCAGATCCAGATACTGCTTTTTCTCCAGCTCGCTCAGGTCCTTGACGCGGTCGTAGATGGGCGCCGCCACCTCGCGCGCGGTGGGGCCGACGCGGTATTTGGGCTTTAAGATGTCATACGCTTCTTTCTCGTCAAAGACAAGTGCCTGGCCGATAAACCAATCCTCGGGTCGGCCGCTGCCCTTGATGATAAAGTCGTGTCCCTTAAAATAGGGAAGCTGTTGGCTGATATCGCTGGCAACATGGCGCAGCCCGGCAGGCAGACGCTTGTATTTTTTCATCAGGTCGGTGTCGGCGTACCATTCGTACCCGGCGTAGATCTCGTCCGCACCCTCGCCCGAAAGCACGACCGTGACATGCTGCTTGGCCAGCTGGCACAGGAAATACAGCGGCACACTGGACGGGTTGGATTGCGGCTCATCCATATGGTACTGGATGTCGGCAAACGCCTCCAGGCACTGCTCCTTCGTAAGCATGTTGCGGTAGTTGCGGATGCCCAGCTTTTGGCTCAGCTCGGCAGCCTCGGTGGTTTCGTCAAATTTGTGGGTGCCGTCGGGGCTTTCAATGCCGACCGAGAAGGTATCATCGGGCATCAGGCAGGCGGTGATATAGCTGGAATCCACGCCGCCGGACAAAAACGACCCCACCTTGACATCGCTGATGCGGTGGGCAGCCACGCTCTCGCGCACGCGGGCGTCGATCTCGTCAGCAGCCTGCTCGTAGGTCAGCGACGTCTTGTGGCGGAAATCGGCGTCCCAGTAGCGCTCGATATGCATCTCGCCGTTTTCAAAGGTGAACCAGTGCGCGGGGGGCAGCTTGTAGGTGCCCTTAAAGAAGGTTTCGTTCATGGCGCTGTACTGGAAGGTCAGGTAGGGGCGCAGGGCTTCAGGGTTGACCTCACGGCGGAAACCGGGGTGCTCCAGCAAGCTCTTGATCTCGCTGCCAAACAGCAGCTCG
>USNZ01000192.1 GCA_900556255.1 uncultured Oscillospiraceae bacterium | reverse complement strand
CGTCCACGCCGGGCAGCATCACGTCCAGCAGAATAAGGTCGAACAGCGTGGACTCCAGCAGGTTGGCGGCTTCGTTGCCGGTGTGTGCCTTGATGAGCGGCTGGCCCAGGGGTTCCAGCGTCATTTCAATTAAGTCGGCAATGGCGGGCTCGTCCTCGACAATTAAGATAGGCCGCATGGCGGGCATCTCCTTCCTTTGGATTTGACACCAGTATAGCACAGGCGTTTTTCAAAATCATTTCTAAATGAGAAAAAGTGCAAACAAAAAGACCCCCTTGTGTAAAGGGGGCTGCCTGCGCGCAAGCGCAGACTGGGGGATTGTGACCTTGCGGGGCAAACCGACTTGCCAGGTAAACGGAACGATCCTTCAGTCGC
The DNA here is from genome assembly GCA_900556255.1 of uncultured Oscillospiraceae bacterium. Taxonomy (GTDB): domain Bacteria; phylum Bacillota; class Clostridia; order Oscillospirales; family Ruminococcaceae; genus Gemmiger. Next base: position 2,832 of record USNZ01000192.1, on the reverse strand, counting down.
CGTCGGTGACATATCCCTTTGCACAAGGGAGCCTTTAAGCGGTGCGTCAATTCTGCAAAAACTCTCGTATTTCCTTTTCTACTGCGGCTACTTCCTCGGCGAAAGCGCGGGCGGAGACGCGCAGGGCACCGTTGCCCAGCACGATGATCTGCTCGGCACCGTCGCTGCTCACCACGCGGGTGCGGTGGTCCTTGGCCAGCTCGTGGGTGGCGCGCTCGATGTACATGTCGGCGGTTTCGGCCTCGCGGGTGTAGACCACATACAGGTTGTGGTGTTTTTCCACCTCGCGCGCGCCGCCGCTGACCCGATACGCATCAAAAACCAATATAGGTATGCACTTTTTGTAGCCCGCATAGTTGCACAGGATATCCATCAGCCGGCGGCGGGCAGCGTCCAGACTGCCCTCGGCCAACTTGCGCAGCTCGTCCCAGGCAAAAATCACGTTGTAGCCGTCCACCAGCAGGTAGTCGGGGCCGACGGGTGCCGCCTTGGCAGGGGCAGAAACGCCCGGTGACGTGTGCATTGCAGTGTGGGCGGCCTTTTGGGCGTCACCGGGCTGGCCGCGCCGCTTTATTTTGCCGTAGGTGCGCTCAAAAATTGCAAGCAATTCCTTGTCCTGCTCCAGCGTACCGCGGTATACGTCGGCGCGGCGGCGGGCCTCGGCGGCGGTCGTTTCGGTGTCGGGGTCGGCAGGCGCGTCCAACCGTCGGGAAAGCCCGCTGTCCACATGGGCCTTGGCGGGCACCTCGTTCCACGGGACAAGATACCCCGCCCCGTGGGAGCAAAATACCGAATCGGCAGGGTTTTCCACATCGGCGTCGGCGTCGTAGCCGACGGCGGCAAGCACCTCCTCGGCATTGTGGCAGGCGTCGTACCCGCAGGGCAGCACCGCCCAGCGGCCGCAGCCGTGGGTGTAGGCGGCCACCTCGCGGGCGTAACCGCGCGCCGTGGCAACGGGCAGGCGGCCCGTCAGGCGCACGGTGTCGCCCAGGGTTTCGGGTGCCGAAAAACTGCCGCACAGACGTTGAATATCCGCCATCGCGCGGCCCAGACAGTCGGCGGGCAGCTCCAGCGTAAACGCATACCACGGCTCCAAAAGCTGCACGGCGTTTTGCGCGGCGGCCGTGCGCAGCCCTTGCCGCACGGCGCGGTAGGTGGCCTGGCGGAAATCCCCGCCCTCGGTGTGTTTCAGGTGCGCGCGCCCCGCTGCCAGCGTGATTTTTACGTCGGTCAGCGGTGCCCCCAGCAGCACACCGGGGTGGGTGCGCTCGGCCAGGTGGGTCAAAATCAGTCGCTGCCAGTTTTCGGCCAGCGTGTCGGGCGGGCAGTCGGCTGCTGTCTGTACGCCGCTGCCGCGCGGTGCGGGTTCCAGCAAAAGATGCACCTCGGCATAGTGGCGCAGCGGCTCGTAGTGGCCGATGCCCTCCACGGCGGCGGTCAGTGTTTCCTTGTACAAGATGCCGCCCTCGCCAAAGGTGACAGCCAGGCCAAAGCGCTGCTGCAGCAGATTTTGCAGAATTTCCAGCTGCACCTCGCCCATCAGCCGGACGTGCACCTCGGCTAAATCGTCGCGCCACGCCACATGCAGCTGCGGGTCCTCCTGCTCTAAGGTGCGCAAAGCGCGCAGCAGGGTGTGCGGGTCGGCGGCGGGGCAGTCGACGCGGTAGTTGAGCACAGGCTCCAAAAGCGGCGCATCTGCGTCAGATTCCGCGCCCAGACCCTGCCCGGGGCGGGTGTTGGCCGGCCCTGCCACTGCCACCACGGTGCCGGGCAGGGCCTCGGTCACAAGGCGGAATTTGCTGCCGCTGTACAGGCGCAGCGCGTCGGCTTTTTCGCCGCCGGGCAGGGTGTCCTTGACGTGCAGCACCCCGCCCGTGACCTTGACCCAGGTCAGGCGGGCGGCCGCGTCCTCACTGATTTTGAACACGCGGGCAGCAAATTCATCAAAGGGGCGGGGCTGGCGGGTCAGCGTCTGCAGGCCGTGCAAAAGGGCATCCAGGCCGTCAAACCGCAGCGCCGCGCCGAAATACACAGGGAACACCTGCCGCCGCGCAATGGCGGTGCGCAGGGTTTCGGGGTCGGGCGCGCCCGATGCCAGCACCTCGTTCATCAGCGGTTCGCTGCATACGGCGAGCGCTTCGGGGTCGGGTGTGCGGGAAAAATCCACGCAGCCGTCCCCGAACCGCCCCTGCAACTCGCGCAGGCGCAGGGCGGCGTCCGCGCCGGGCAAGTCCATTTTGTTGACAAAAACAAACGTGGGTACGCGGTATCGGGCAAGCAGCTTCCACAGCGTTTCGGTGTGCGCCTGCACGCCCTCGCTGCCCGAAACCACCAGCACCGCGTAGTCCAGCACCCGCAGGGCGCGCTCCGCCTCGGCAGAAAAATCGACGTGGCCGGGGGTGTCCAGCAGGGTCAGGGTTGTTTCCTCGGCGGAGTCGGCGGCGGGCAGGGTCAGCACCGCCTGTTTGGAAAATATCGTGATGCCGCGCGCGCGTTCCTGCGTGTCGGTATCGAGAAAGGCGTCCTTGTGGTCGACGCGGCCGGGCTTGCGCAGTACGCCCGCGCGGTAGAGCAGCCCCTCGGCGAGGGTGGTTTTGCCGCTGTCAACGTGTGCCAGCAGACCGATGACTAAGCGTTTCATAGAAGTACCTTTTTATTAGATAATAGATAAGAGATAAAAGATAATAAATAAGGTGTGTCCGCGATGCGGACACGTTTTTTATAGGGAAATGCGAAAACCATAACAACGCGGAATTTCCGGCAGGTTTGTAGGGGACGCATATATGCGTCCCGTGCGGTTTGCCCGTTAGGCTGCGTTATCGGGATGGCTGC
>USNZ01000191.1 GCA_900556255.1 uncultured Oscillospiraceae bacterium | reverse complement strand
GGAACCATTTTTTCATGGGGGCCATGCCGCTGTTGATCAGCAGCAGGCTGGGGTCGTCCTTCGGCACCAAGGGAAAGCTGCCCAGACGCAGGTGATCCTTGGTTTCAAAAAAGTGCAGGTATTTTTCGCGCAGTTCGTTCAGTCCGGTCCATTGCATAGTTGGTGTTCTCCCATCCGTGGTTTGTATTGTTGCGATAAACGGCACCAAAAAAATATAGCCCTCGCCCCTGAACAGGGACGAAGGCTGACAGCTTCCGTGGTACCACCCGGTTTGCGGCATATCGCAAAAAATATGCCACCGCTTTGTCCGCGTTAACGCCGCAGGTACGCTCGGCTCTTGCACCGAAAGCTCCGGGGTGGCTTTGCCGAAAACGTCAGCCAAGCGCCTTTCACCATACGGCGCTCTCTCTTATGACCTGTTTTGTGCGGCATTTGCCCTTTCATCGCCATTTTCCTTTTAACAAATCTATTATATGCCGCTTTTCGCGCGGTGTCAACTGTTTTTTGCGATGGCAGCGTCAAGCCGCGTCCAGAACGTGCAGCCCCTGCACCACGTCGGCAAAAACAGCGGCGCTGGAGGTTTCGGGCGCTTGCCTGGCGTCCTGCAAAACGGTGATGGTATAGCGCGGGGTGTCGGCGGGGTAAAAGCCGGTGAACCAGTAGTTCAGCAGCTCCCTGCCGTCGGCGTCAAACTGCCCGGTCTGGGCGGTGCCGGTCTTGCCCGCGCACTCCCCCGCCCCTGTCATGGCATCGCTGCCGATGCCCTGCTCCACCACGGTGTGCAGCATACTGCGCAGGATTTTGGCGGTGGCGGCGCTGCACACACGGCGGGGCGCGGGGGGTTCGTTGCGGACAATGCTGCCGTCGGCGCGGCGCACCCCCTGCACGGCGGCGGGGGTATGGTAGACCCCGCCGCCCGCAATGACGTTGGTCATGGCAGCAATTTGCAGCGGCGTGGCGGTCAGCGCCCCCTGCCCGAAGCTGAACAGCGCAAGGTCGCCCGCATTTTGCAGCTGCGCGGCGCTGGGCAGCGAGGATGCATCGCTCTGCAGCCCCGGTGCGAGCGTGATGCTCTGCCCCAGGCCGAAATCCTGTGCGGTCTTTGTCAGGCGCTGCGCACCCAGTTTTTGCCCCAGTTCTATAAAGTAGCAGTTGCAGCTTTGCGCCAGCGCCGCGCGCAGGTTGACCTCGCCGTGGGCGCGGCTTTGGGCGCAGCGGTAGGTCTGGCCGCCCACTGTGACACTGCCCGTGCAGTCAGCGGTGAACCAGTCCAGCCCGGCGTCGTAGGCGGCAGCCGCCGCCACAATTTTGAACACCGAGCCCACGCAAAAAGGCGTCAGCAGACGGTCGATCAGCGAGGTATCGTCCGCCGCGATGCTTTTGGCAACATCGTTGGGGTCGTAGCGGGGCACGCTGACGGCTGCCAGTATTTCACCGGTATCGGGCTGCAGCACCACGATACAGCCGCGGGTCATGGTCAGGTCGGCCACCCCCTCGCACAGGCGCTGGATGTCGGCGTCCAAGGTCAGCGCCACCCCCTGCCCCGTGCCTGTGTGTCGGGTGACAAACATCGGCTCGCTGCCTGTCAGCGGCAGCCCCTGTGCGGAGGCGGCGCAGGCGGCAACGACCTCGTCCCCCGCGGCGGAAAGCAGCGTGTCGTAGGCGCGCTCCAGCCCCGCAACGCCCTGCCCCTCGCCGTTGCGGTAGCCCAAAAGATGTACCGCGATGGGCAGCGGCAGGTACCGCTGTGCGATGCGGCGGCACGGGATGCCCAGCGCAGATACGTCCCGATCCACCGGCACAAAAAACAGTGCACTGTCGTTGCGGCGGCGGTACAGCTCGGTCTGCTCGGTGTAAGGAACATAGGGCAGCAGCTCGGCGTAACCGCCGCTGCCCGGCACTCACAGGGCGCACCAGCCGTCGGCGGCCCCCGTCAGCAGCCGCCCCGTGCGGTCATAAAAGTTGCCGCGCTCGGGCGGAAGTGCCGCCTCGCGCTCGGTCTGCTGCAAGGCGCTTTGGGCATATCCGATATTTTGCCCCACCCAATACACCCTGCACAGCACAATGCCGATGCACCCCGTAAGACAAACCACCAACGCCCGCAGCCGCCGAAAAGACATACCACCGCCCCCTTACGGTTCAGTTTGGGCGCAATGTGAGCCATCTATACAAAAAAGGCGCGGAGCCTTTCGGCTCCGCGCCCTGTGGGTGCGAATCTGGGAAATCAGTACATACCGCCCATGTCACCGCCGGCAGGTGCCACGGGTGCCGGGGGTTCCGGCAGGTCGGCAACCAGGCTCTCGGTGGTCAGGACCATAGCGGCAACGCTGGCAGCGTTCTCCAGTGCAGAACGGGTGACCTTGGTCGGGTCAACGATGCCCGCCTCGATCATATCCTCGACATACTCTTCCTTCTGGGCGTCAAAGCCGTAGTTTGCCTTGTTGGCCTTCAGGATGTTGTCGATGACAACGCTGCCTTCCAGACCGGCATTGGCAGCGATCTGGCGCAGAGGTGCCTCCAGAGCCTTGCGGACAATCTTGGCGCCGGTGCGCTCGTCACCCTCCAGCTCGGCAACGACCTTGTCCACAGCGGGGATGGCGTTGATGGTGGCAGTGCCGCCGCCGGCAACGATGCCTTCCTCAACGGCAGCCTTGGTGGCGTTCAGGGCGTCCTCGATGCGCAGCTTCTTGTCCTTCATCTCGACCTCGGTAGCGGCACCGACCTTGATGACGGCAACACCGCCGGCCATCTTGGCCAGGCGCTCCTGCAGCTTCTCGCGGTCGAAGTCAGAGGTCGCGGTGACGATCTGGCTGCGGATCTGGGCAACGCGGTCGGCAATAGCCTGCTTGTCGCCGTTGCCGCCGACGATGGTGGTGTTCTCCTTGGTGACCTTGACCTGACGGGCAGAGCCGAGCAGCTGCATGGTGGCATCCTTCAGCTCGTAGCCGAGGTCACTGCTGATGACGGTGCCGCCGGTCAGGATGGCGATATCCTGCAGCATCTCCTTGCGGCGGTCGCCAAAGCCGGGCGCCTTGACGGCAACCACGTTCAAGCCGCCGCGCAGACGGTTGATGATCAGGTTGGACAGGGCATCGCCCTCGACGTCCTCAGCAATGATCAGCAGCTTGCGGCCGGACTGAATGACCTGCTCCAGCAGGGGTACGACATCCTGGAACACGCTGATCTTCTTGTCGGTGATCAGCACGCTGCAATCGTCGTAGA
>USNZ01000190.1 GCA_900556255.1 uncultured Oscillospiraceae bacterium | reverse complement strand
CCGCTGTGCGGCGGTTGCGCTCCGAAACGCGCCTGCGGGCGCAGTGACCTTGCCGCACTGCTGGCTGCGCGCAGCGCATAAAATCGCGCCGTACGGTGCGTGGTTTCACGGTATATCGTACTATTGGATAGGCTGCACGGAACGGTCAAGACCGTTCCCTACAAACCTGCCGAAAGTACGTAATGTTCCCATTGAGTTTATCGATGGTCTGGAATCTTATTCCTCATCATTTTGGCGGCATTTGGGGCAAAGGTAGTGGATGGTTAGCGCGTAGCTGCGCACCTCGGTGCCGATGGCATTCTCGATTTCGCGCAAAAGCCCCACCACCGGCAGGTCGGCCAAATCGCCGCAGCCGTCGCACAAAAGGTGCCCGTGAGGTACGGGGTTAAAGTCGTATCGGTCGGGGCCGTCGGGCATTTCCAGGTGACCAATCTGGTTGTCCAGCTCCATCAATTTAAGATTACGGTACACCGTGCCGCGGGCAATGCGGGGCATCTGCTCCCGCGCGCGGGCAAAAATCTCGTCGGCAGTCAGGTGGTTGGGACATTCCTGCCGCATGATATCCAAAATTAATGTCCGTTGACGGGTCATGGCGTTCTCCTTGTAAATAAGAATCTTTCCTAAATTTAAGTGTATAGGAATCTTATTGTCTTGTCAAGTCCTGTACTGTATAAATTACAAATAATGTCATGGCAGGGCAATGGAACCGCGCATTTTTTGCAGGGGACAGAAATAAACCGCAAAAAATGCTTGACAAGCCCTGTATCATATGCTATATTCTTTGTGTTAGTTAATACTAACTGCTGATTTGCTCTGCCGCACGCCATGGTTTTGCTCCCTGTGGTGTGCGGATTTTATGCACCATAGGTTAGTCTGCGCTAACCTTTAATCATATATCAAGGAGATGTCCTATGTCTGTAAGCCGCCGCAGCTTTGCCTTTGACCTTGCCACCCTTTGCGCCCCCACCTTGGCGGGGCTGAAACCCGCCAGCCTGTTTCGCTATCAGCCGTGCGCAGGGCAGGATGGCTGCGCCATGGCCGCCGCGTGGCATACGGCCCTGTGTGACCGAGGTGTCGCGGTTCGGGTACTGAAGGCATGCCCGCGCACGGGGGCGGTGCTGGTGTACGTTTACCGCCCCGCACAAATCGAGGCCTTGCTGAAAAACCGCGATGTACTGCGCTTTCTGTGCAGTGAGGGTTACTGCCCCGGCACGGCGGACGAGCTGCTGGCACAGCTTTCGCAGCGGCTTTGCTGTGAGGGAGATTTCCCCCATGAGATCGGCATCTTTTTAGGGTATCCGCTGGCGGACGTGGTCGGGTTTATCCAAAACCGCGGACAAAATTTCACCGCCTGCGGTCACTGGAAGGTCTACACCGACCCTGCCGACGCGCAGCAGCAGTTCGCGCGCTACAAAAAGTGCGAAACCATTTACACCCGCTGCTACCAACGCGGCACACCCATACGGCGGCTTACCGTGGCTGCCTGATTTAGGGCAACACCGCACAATTCCCGCCTTACGGCTTAAGCACCACTCCGGCGGCTGCGGCACGGCATCTGCGTTGCCAAAATGCTCGATAATACACAAAGTATTATCTGCGCTTTTGGCTTAGCATCTGCCGCACCTCGCTCGCCGTATCGGCACTTGGAATTATGCGGTATTGCCTTAGAAAGGAGGCGCTGCCTCTATGCGCATACCGTATCCCAACCCGTGGCATCGGGTATTTGCCAAGCCCGCTTTTTGGGCGGCGCTGCTGATTTTGGCTGCCGCCTTTGCGGCTTCCCACATGTTTTAGGCAGGATACACGTCAATTTGGCAGGCGGTTAGTCAAAAATAACTGTGCAGAATTCTGAATTTCAGTTATTTTACGCTAACCGCTTGACATTATAAGTTAGTCGTGCTAAACTGTCATCGTCAAGCGGTTAGAAGTTTCTAACCGCAATGCTTTGCGTCGTGTGTTAGGCGGTACTAACGCACGGCAGAGGGGAGTGTGCCTATGCCTTTAACAATGGCAAAATCCGGCGAGACCGTCACCATCGTCCGGATCACCGGCAAGGACGAGGTTCGCCTGCATCTGGCAGAGCTGGGCTTTGTGGTGGGGGAGGTCATCACCGTCGTCAGTGAGATCGGCGGCAACCTGATCCTGCAGGTCAAGGAAGCCCGCATCGCACTGGACCGCACGATGGCGACCCGCATCATCGTACAGTGAACGCAACGAGGAGGAATTTGTATGAAAACACTCAAGGATCTCAAGGTGGGGGAAACCGCCGTTGTCAAGCGTCTGCACGGCGAAGGTCCCGTCAAGCGCCGCATTATGGATATGGGGCTGACCAAGGGCGTTGCCGTACATCTGCGCAAGGTTGCCCCTTTGGGCGACCCGATGGAGCTGACCGTGCGCAACTATGAGCTCAGCATCCGCAAGGCGGACGCCGAAATGGTAGAAGTAGAGGAGTAAACGAAAGGGGAACGAAGGTATGGCCATTAAAATTGCACTGGCAGGCAACCCGAACTGCGGCAAAACCACCCTGTTCAACAGCCTGACCGGCTCGAACCAGTACGTCGGCAACTGGCCCGGCGTCACCGTGGAAAAGAAGGAAGGCAAGCTGAAAGGACACGAGGATGTCATCATCCAGGACCTGCCCGGCATCTACTCGCTGTCCCCCTACACGCTGGAGGAGGTCGTCGCCCGCGGCTACCTCGTCAGCGAAAAGCCCGACGCCATCCTGAATATCATCGACGGCACCAACATCGAGCGCAACCTCTACCTGACCACCCAGCTGATCGAGCTGGGGATCCCTGTGGTCATGGCAGTCAATATGATCGATCTGGTGCGCAAGAACGGCGACAAGATCGACCTGCACAAACTCAGCAAGGAACTGGGCTGCGCCGCCGTGGAAATCAGTGCCTTAAAGGGTGAGGGCTGCCGCGAGGCCGCTGAGCAGGCGGTTGCCGCCGCCAAGGCTGCCCGCAGCGGCGAACTGCCCCATGTTTTCACCGGCAGTGTGGAACACGCCATCGCCCATATCGAAGAATCCATCCAAGGCAAGGTCGATGCACATTTTCTGCGCTGGTACGCCGTAAAGCTGTTTGAGCGCGACGAAAAAGTGCAGGAGGAGCTTGCACTGGACAAGGAGCTGCTCGCCCACATTGAGCAGCACATCGCCGACTGCGAGGCCGAGATGGACGACGATGCCGAGAGCATCATCACCAACCAGCGCTACGCT
>USNZ01000189.1 GCA_900556255.1 uncultured Oscillospiraceae bacterium | reverse complement strand
TTTTGGCTTAGCATCTGCCGCACCTCGCTCGCCGTATCGGCACTTAGAATTATGCTGTATTGCCTTATTCTAACGTTAGATACTGCTCGTCAATGCTTTGCCGCAGCACGTTTTCTATGTAGTCGCGGCTTAAAGAGAAGCAGCCGTGCGCCGCGCCCAGCTCGTCCGTGTAGGCGGGGTAGGGGTAGACGCGGATATTCTGGTACCCGGCTTCGTACTGGGTCACAACGCAGTGCAGCTTGGGGTCCAGCATCGCCACGGCACTGCTGCCGTCGGGCTGGGTGGTCTTTTCAAAGGTGATGTCCAGCACCGCGCCGATGACATTGTCCGCGCTGGACTGGGCGTTGGCAAAGTTGCCCAAGCTGTACGCCACAAAGGTCCGGTTTCCGTTTGCCCCCGTCAGCCATTCGGCATTCTGGGTCACATGGGGGTGGGTGCCGATGACAAGGTCAACGCCCTGATCCGCCAGCCACTGGGCGGTGTCCTTCTGGAAATCATTCACCGTGTGGCTGCCCTCGGTACCCATATGGCAGCTGACGACCAGCACATCGCAGTGGGGGCGCATATCGGCAATCTGCTTGGCGATCGTTTCGCGGTCGCTTAAGTAAATTACCCCGTGTTCGGCTTGGCTCGGCGTCGGGATGCCGTTGGTGTGCTCGGTGTAGGAAAGATAGCCGAAGGTGATGCCGTTCACGGTCTGGTAGACGTACTCGGTGGGGTCCGCCAGCGTGTAAAAGCCCATATAGCGCACATCCTCGGGCAGGGTTTCCCAGTGCCGCAGCGAAGCCTCAATGCCCGCCGCGCCCTTGTCGTAGCTGTGGTTGTTGGACAGGCTGAACACCCGGAACCCCAAATCGTACAGCGCATCGGTAATGTCGCCGGGGGTGGAAAAGCACGGGTAGCCGCTGGGGGCAAATTCGTCGTTGACCAGCGTTTCCTGATTCAGCCAGTTTACATCAAACTGGCTGTAGAATTCCCGCATATTCTCATACACATAGGAGAAATCATAGTACCCGTCGGTGCCGCGCTGGCGCGCCTGAATGTACAGCCCGTCGTGGATCAGATCATCCCCCGTGGCGGAAAACCGCACCGTGTCCACCGTGGGGGTGGGTTCGGGCGTCGGCTCCGGCGTGGGTTCGGGGGTGGGCTGCACGGTCGCTGTCGGGGCGGGGGCGGCAGCCGGCGCGGTCGGCTCGGTCAAAAGCGAGCCTGCCACCACACCGCAGACCCCCAGTGCGATCACGCAGCAGGCTAAAACCTCGTTACTTTTCATTCGCACGGCAGTTTACCTCGCAGCAAATCGGTCATGGTATACATACCGGGCTGCTGCCCGTTCAAAAACAGCGCTGCCTGAATGGCGCCGTCCGCAAAGACGGTGCGCGCCCCGGCGCTGTGGCTCAGGGTCAGGACCTCCTCGGCGCCGCAGAACAGCACCTCATGCTCGCCCACAATGCCGCCGCCGCGTACGGCGCTGATGCCCAGCTCCTTGTCGCCGCGCTTTTGCCGCACCTGTGAACGGTCGTAGACATATTCGTACTGCCCGCCCGCCTCGGCGTTGATGGCGTCGGCAATCATCAGGGCGGTGCCGCTGGGGGCATCCAGCTTGTTGCGGTGATGCTTTTCGACGATTTCAATGTCGTACTCGCCGCCCAGAACGCGGGCAGCCTGCTTGGCAAGCTCGATCAGCACATTGACGCCCAGCGACATATTGGCACTGCGGAAGATCGCCGTCTTTTCGGCAGCCTTCTGCAGAATGTCCAGCTCCTCACTGCCTAAGCCCGTGGAGCAGATGACGCAGGGCACACCGTGTTCCGCGCCCCAAGCGGCGGCGGCAGCCGCCCCGGCGGGGGAGGAAAAATCGATCACAATGCCGCGGCAGGCAACGTCCTGCCAGCTTGCGTACACGGGGATATCCCCCACGCGCCCCGCCTCGCGGTCCACACCGGCCACAACACGGCAGTCCGTGCGGGCAGCAATTTTTTCCACAAGGGCGCGGCCCATGCGTCCGTAAATGCCCTGAATGATAATGTCCGTCATATCGAAAATTCCTTTCGTATTTTACAAAATCAGCCCGCAGGTACGCCGCGGGCTGAAGCGCTTATGACAGCAAGCCGAACGCGCGCAGGGCGCTGTCCAGCTGCGCCTGCACGGCCTCGTTCGGGTCGACCAGCGGCAGGCGGCAAGCCCCGGCGTGCCAGCCCAGGCGGTTCATCGCCCACTTGACGGGGATGGGGTTTACATCGGCAAACAGCGCCTTGCACAGCGGCAGGGCAGCCAGCTGCATGGCCAGGCTGCCGGCGGTATCGCCCGCAAACCACTTGGCGCAGAGGTCATGGGTGTAGCGGGGTGCCACGTTGGACAACACGCTGATCACGCCCTTGCCGCCCAGCGCCAGCAGCGGGACGATCTGGTCATCATTGCCGGAGTAGATGTTCAGCTCCTCCCCGCAGGCGGCGGCGATCTCCGCCACCTGGCTGATGTTGCCGCTGGCCTCCTTCACCGCGTTGATGTTGGGGTGCTTGGCAAGCTGTGCCAGGCTTGCGGCGGTCAGGTTGCAGCCGGTGCGGCTGGGAACGTTGTACAAAATGCAGGGCAGATCTACGGCATCCGCAATGGCAGTGTAGTGGGCAATCAGACCGGCCTGGCTGGTCTTGTTGTAATAGGGGGTGACCAGCAGCAGGGCGTCGGCACCGTCCGCCTGTGCCTGACGGCTCAGCCAGACGGCGTACCTGGTATCGTTGGAGCCGGTGCCCGCAATGACAGGAACCCGTCCGGCAGTCTTTTTGACGGCGTAGCGGATGCACGCGGTGTGCTCCTCGTCCGTCATGGTGGGGGACTCGCCGGTGGTGCCGCAGACGACGATGGCATCGGTGCCGTTTTCGATCTGGTCGTCAATGATGCGGCCCATCTCCTCGTAGTCTATGCTGCCGTCGGCATGCATGGGGGTGATGATGGCCACGGCGGCACCGGTAAATACGGGCTTCTTCATAGGGAGCACTCCTTCAAAAATCAGTCAAAATAGCCCTTGGCTGCCAGCAGCTCGGCCAGCAGCACACCGCCGCCGGCAGCGCCGCGCAGCGTATTGTGGGAAAGGCAGACAAACTTGTAATCGTACTGGGTATCCTCACGCAGGCGTCCGATGCTTACCGCCATGCCGTTTTCCAGCATACGGTCCAGCTTGGGCTGCGGGCGGTCATTTTCCTCAAAGTAATGCAGGAACTGCTTC
>USNZ01000188.1 GCA_900556255.1 uncultured Oscillospiraceae bacterium | reverse complement strand
ATCCTTGCATACCAAAGTCTTGTCTTCGAACATAGTGGGTATCTCCTCTGTGTTTGTATTTGCCCGCGGAAGAATCTAAACCAACGCATATGGAATGGACCAACGAACTGATTTTAGGCGCTACTGGGGGCAGGTTGTATATGACCAGGCAAAACGCCTGAATCCAAAATAGAAAGGCTCAGCTCTGCGTACCGCGCAGTTTGCGGCGGGCGCGTGCCAAGGCGTTCGCAACGCTTTTGGTGCTTGTGCCAAGGGTCTTGGCCGTCTGCGCGGGCGAAAGCCCGTTGACGCTGGCCAGCAGCACCTTGCGCTCGGTGGCCGAAAGCTCGGTGTGGACCTTGTGCAGGGCGTCGGCGCATGCCTCGCTGGCGATGGCCTGTTCTTCAGGGCCGGGGCGGGTATCTGTACCGTCAACGTCGGGCAGCGGAACGCTGAAATTCAGTGGCGCATGCTTTTTGCGCAGGGCCATCTTGCAGGCGTCCTGCTGGGCGTTGCGGATGCAGGCGGCGGCAAAGGCGGCAAACGGCACCCCTGCGGCGGGGCGGTAGCTGCGCACGGCCGAAAACAGGCCGATCAGCCCTTCCTGCACGATATCCTCACGGTCAAGGCCCGGTGCCTGATACAGCGAGGCACCCTTTTGTATGGCGGGCATCATGTGGGCGATGACAGCCGCGTTGGCGGTCTCGTCCCCGCTGCGCGCCTGCGCCAGCAGTTCCTCACTGATTTTTTGCATAGCCTTGTCCCCCGAAGAAGATGCGAACACCTTTATAATAGCCGTAAAACGGCATTTTGTCAATCTTTTTTTTGCCCGAGCCAACCAAAAACCGCACCGCCCCCATCTGGGGACGATGCGGCTCGGATACGGGTCGTGTTACTTTTGCGGGGCGTCGGGGTACTCGCTGACGTGCAGCAGCGCTTCGGCGGCGGCGACCTCCTCGGCCGTGGGGACGCGGGCGTCCTTCAGCGGGTAGTCGATGCCGAGGTTCTGCCACTTGAACAGCCCCAGCGTGTGGTAGGGCAGGATCTCGACCCGGCGCACGGTGGGCAGCGTGCGGATGAACGCATCCAGCGCGCGCAGCCCCTCGGCGTCGTCGGTCAGGCCCGGCACCAACACATGGCGCACCCAAAGGGGCACACCCTTTTGCGCGGCATAGCGTGCCAACGCCAAAATATTGGCGTTATCGTGCCCTGTCAGCGCCTTGTGGCACACGGGGTCGATTTCCTTTAAGTCCAGAATCAGCAGGTCGGTGTTCTGCAAAAGGGCGTCGAACCGTGCCATCCACGCGGGGTCATCGGGGTTGAACGGCTGGGCGGAGGTGTCCAGCGCCGTGTGTACGCCCTTGGCCTTGGCCAGGCGGAACAGCTCGCTGACGAAATCCAGCTGCAGCAGCGGTTCGCCGCCGCTGACGGTCAGCCCGCCGTTGCTACGCCAGTAGTTGCGGTAGCGGTACGCGGCATCGAACGCCTGCTGCGGGGTCTTGGCATTGTCACGCGTGAACGCCCAGGTTTCGGGGTTGTGGCAGTATTGGCAGCGCATGGCGCAGCCCTGCAAAAACAGGACATACCGCACGCCCGGTCCGTCCACCAAGCCGAAGGTTTCGACCGAGTGAACATAGCCGATTGTGGAATCTGACATAGATGCACCTTTTTCTGTAAGAATCGCCGTGAAGGCAATGCCTTTAGTCTGTCAAAAAGCCCTTTTTCGGGCAGTAATGTAGGGCGCGTGTCTTGACCGCGCCGTACATCTGGCTGCGCGCAGCGCATAAAATCGCGCCGAACGGCGCGTGTTTTCACGCTATATCGTACTATCGGTTAGACTGCACGGAACGGTCAAGACCGTTCCCTACAAACCTTCCGAAAGTTCGCAACCATCCCATTCAATTTTTGACAAACCGGGCAATGCCTTGCGTTTATTACATCGTCTTGTGGCAGGTACGGGAGATAACGTCCATCTGCTGTTCCTTGGTCAGGTCGATGAACTTGACGGCGTAGCCGGAAACGCGGATGGTGAAGTTGGCGTACTCCTCTTTTTCGGGATGCTCCATGGCGTCCAGCAGCTTTTCCACGCCAAAGACGTTGACGTTCAGGTGGTGGGCACCCTGGTCAAAGTAGCCGTCCAGCACCTGCACCAGATTGTTGACGCGCTCGCCCTCGCTGTGGCCCAGCGCATCGGGGTTGATGGTCTGGGTGTTGGAGATGCCGTCCAGCGCCCAGTGGTAGGGCAGCTTGGCAACGGAGTTCAGCGATGCCAGCAGACCGTGGGTCTCGGCACCGTAGGAGGGGTTGCCGCCGGGGGCAAACGGAGTGTACGCCTTGCGGCCGTCGGGCATGGCACCGGTGGCCTTGCCGTACACGACATTGGAGGTGATGGTCAGGATGGAGGTCGTCGGCTCGGAGTTGCGGTAGGTGTGGCGGCGCTTGATCTTCTCCAGGAAGCTGCGCAGCAGCTCAACGGCGATATCATCGGCGCGGTCATCATCGTTGCCGTACTTGGGGAAGTCGCCCTCGATCTCGTAGTCGGTAACCAGACCCTGCTCGTTGCGGATGCACTTGACCTTGGCGTACTTGATGGCGCTCAGGGAGTCGACCACGTGGCTGAAGCCCGCAATGCCGGTGGCAAAGGTGCGGCGCACGTCGGTGTCGATCAGCGCCATCTCGGCGGCCTCGTAGTAGTACTTGTCGTGCATATACTGGATCAGGTTCAGGATGTTGACATACAGACCTGCCAGCCAGTCCATCATGACATCGTACTTCGCCATGACCTCGTTGTAGTCAAGGTACTCGGCAGTGATGGGGGCATAGGCGGGACCGACCTGCTCGCCCAGCTTTTCGTCCACGCCGCCGTTGATGGCGTACAGCAGGCACTTGGCGAGGTTGGCGCGGGCGCCGAAGAACTGCATCTCCTTGCCGGTCTGGGTGGCAGACACGCAGCAGCAGATGGAGTAGTCGTCTCCCCAGACGGGTTTCATAACGTCGTCGTTCTCATACTGCACGGAGGAGGTGTCGATGGAGATCTTGGACGCATAATCCTTGAAGGTCTTGGGCAGCGCGCTGGAGTACAGCACGGTCATATTCGGCTCGGGGGCGGGGCCCATGTTTTCCAGCGTGTGCAGGAAACGGAAGTCGGTCTTGGTGACCATGGAGCGACCGTCCATGCCGATGCCGCCGACTTCCAGAGTTGCCCAGACGGGGTCGCCGCTGAACAGCTGGTTGTAGCTGGGGATACGGGCAAACTTGACCA
>USNZ01000187.1 GCA_900556255.1 uncultured Oscillospiraceae bacterium | reverse complement strand
GCCGTCCGGCTTTTCTCCGCGGCGGGCGGCCTCGTACTCGGCAGCACGGCGGGAGAGCGTTTCCGCCAGCGAGGCATAGTCGTCGGTGCCGGCCACGCTTTTCATCTTAAAGCGGCGGTATCCGCTGCGGTGGGGCTTGCCGTCCTTAAAGACGACCATGCCGCAGACGCTGGAACCGTCGCCCCAGTTGGAAATGTCGTAGCTTTCGATCATGCGGGGCGGGGCCTTCAGACCCAATAGCTGGGCGGCCTCCTCCAGCAGCTTTTCCTCGCGGGTGTAGCGTCCGCTTTCGCGCCCCAGACGCTCGACGGCGTTGGTGTACGCCATCGTCACCAGCTTGGCTACATCGCCGCGCTGGGGCACATACAGTTCCACCTTGGTGCCGCGCGCTTGGTTGAGCGCCTCGTTCAGCGCTTCGGCGTCGGGCGGCAGCGCGTCCACGGCAATGATTTTTGGTACGCTCTCGCCGTCCAGATAATACTGGGGCAGAAATTCCTCGCGCACGGCGTCAATGTCGGTGGTATCGGGGAAAAGAAATTCCCGCTTGTCGGTCAGGCGGCCGTCGCGGTAGCGCAGCACGGCGGCGCAGACCGCCTTGGTGGTGCCCGCCAGTGCGATGACGTCCATCTCGGTGTCGGCGTCCATGACGACCTTCTGCCCGGCTGCCACGCGGTCGATGGCCAGGATCTGATCCCGCAGCAGGGCGGCGGTCTCAAAGTCCAGCCGGTCGGAGGCTGCCTGCATCTTCTCGCGCAGCTGCTTTACGATACCCTTTTTGCCGTAGCGTATCATGTGCAGCGCGCCCTGCACGGCATCGTTGTAGGCATCGCAGGAAATTTTGCCGCTGCACACGGCCATGCACTTGCCGATGTGGGCGTTCAGGCAGGGGCGGCCCTTGCCGAAATCCTGCGGAAAATTCTTGCCGCAGCGGGGCAGCAAAAAGCAGTCCTGCGCGGTCTCGACCATCTCGCGCACGGCGAAGGCGGAGGTAAAGGGGCCGATATACTCGGCGTCATCGTCGTCCTTTTGCAGCGCCGCCGAAATGCGCGGCCACGGCCCCTTGGTCACCTTGACATAGCTGTAACCCTTGTCGTCCTTGAGCAAAATGTTGTACTTGGGGGTATGCGCCTTGATTTGGCTGGCTTCCAGTACCAGCGCCTCAAACTCCGACTGGCAGACGATGACATCAAACGCAAAGGCGTGGGCGATCATCTGGGTGACCTTGGCGTCGTGGGGCACCCCCTCGCGGAAATACTGCGACACGCGGGTTTTCAGACGCTTTGCCTTGCCGATGTAGATAATGGTATCATGCTTGTCGCGTATGATATAGACCCCCGGCAAAAGGGGCAGCATACAGGCTTTTTTGTAAAGCTCGGCTTTTGTCATACTGTGTTCCTTTTCCTACAAAAAAAGCGGCGGGTAGGCCCCGCCGCAGATGTTTTGAGAAAGAATTATTCGGCAAAGCCGGAGCTGACCAGCTTGACCAGGCCGTCAACGGCAGCCTGCTCATCGGCGCCATCGGCAATGATGCGGATGGTGGTGCCGCCAACAATACCCAGGCTCAGGACACCGAGCAGGGACTTAGCATTGACACGGCGCTCCTCTTTCTCGACCCAGATGGAAGATTTGTACTCGTTCGCCTTCTGGATGAAGAAGGTAGCCGGGCGGGCGTGCAGACCAACCTGATTCTCAACGGTAACTTCTTTGACGTACATAGTTATTCTCTCCTACTTTTGAAAATAATATGCCCTTGCGTTTCCCGTGGGCGTTTCGTCAGGCGGTCTATTGCGTGTAATACGCCGCCTTGATTGCTTCTATTTTATCCTATTTTGTCGTTTTTGTACAGTGGAAATTTGCAAATTTGGCAGGATTCTGTAATTCCACCAAAAGCAGACGTTCGTCTTTGTGCATTTTTACCAGTTTGTTTTCAACATTGTTGGTCAGCACTAACAAAAGTATCGACCGGCGGGACGTAGCGCATCCGCAATTCTTCACAGTATACCGCACAAAAGTTCTGTCGGGAAGGCTCGTAAACCGCCGCGACCCCCGCAGGCACCCAGCCCATGCGTTTATATAGGGAAATGGCGCGGGTGTTGGTGCTCAGCACGGTCAGTGTGGGGTTTTCATGCTCCGGCAGCTTTTTGCGGGCAAAATCCAGCATTTTGGCGCCGATGCCCTTGCCGCGCGCGGCCTCGGTCACAAACAAGCAGCCGATGTATCCCTGCTTATGGCAGACACCCACCATACCGTCCGCCGTATTTTTGGTGTAATGCAGGTAGAAGGCCCATCCGTCCTTATGCTGCTGTAAAAGCTGCGGCAGCAGGGCTTCGGCGGTAAGGCTTGCCAGTGCTTCCGCCGTGCCTACGGGGGCACCAACGGTGCGGCGGCCCTCGGCAGCCAGTTCGGCGGCGCGCTGCCACTGCTCCTCGGTTTTGACAAGGCGCATATTCTCGCCGCGTTTCCACTTGGGCAGTTCGGTCATCGGGTGGGTGGCGCACCATTGGTCATACAGGTCGGGGCGGCGGGTGCGGGTACGCGTGCGGCTTTGCTCACCGCGCCACGCGTCGATTTTTTGGTGGTCGCCCGTCAGCAGCACAGGCGGCACGGCACGGCCCTCCCACACTTCGGGGCGGGTGTACTGGGGGTATTCCAAAAGGCCGTCCCAGTAGCTTTCGTCCTGGTAGCCTTTTTCCTCGGCCAAAACGCCGGGCTGCAGGCGCAGCACACTGTCCGCCACCACAAGGCTTGCCAGTTCGCCGCCTGTCAGCACATAGTCACCGATGGAGATTTCCTCATCCCCAAAGGCATCGATCACACGCTGGTCGATACCCTCGTAATGGCCGCAAACCAGCGTCACAGCGTCATACTGTGCCAACTCACGCGCCTTGGCCTCATCATAGGGCGCACCGGCGGCGGTCAAAAACACAACGTGCGGCTTATCCCTGCCCTGCTCCCGGCACTGTGCCTGCACAGCGCGCAGACAATCGGCAATGGGCTGGGCATACAGCACCATGCCGCAGCCGCCGCCGTAGGGGTAGTCGTCGGTCTGCTTTTGTTTATTTAAGGTATAGTCCCGAATCTGATGGCAGTGCGCCTCAAACAGGTTTTTGGCGCGGGCGCGGCCCAAAATGCTGGCCGACAAAAAGGTGTCGCACAGTTCGGGAAACAGAGTCACGATGTCGATGCGCATAGCTTTAATCCTTATCTCCGTTGACGGCCTCGCTGAACATGCCCTCAATGGGTGTGACGAGGATGCGGCGGTTTTCGG
>USNZ01000186.1 GCA_900556255.1 uncultured Oscillospiraceae bacterium | reverse complement strand
AACTCCTTGGCGGGACGGAAAATTTTTGCATCCGGTTTTGCCACATACAGCTGCACCACCTCGGCACCTGCACAGCTGCCGGTGTTGGTGACAGTCAGGGTCACGCCCTTTTCGTCTGCTTTCAGGTCACTGTACGCAAAGCTGGTATAGCTCAGGCCGTAGCCGAAGGGGAAGGCGGTGGGCACACCGGCAGTGTCGTAGTAGCGGTAGCCCACATACAGACCCTCGCGGTACTCCACAGTGGGGCCGTCGCCGCCGAAATGCGCTTTTGCGGGGGTGTCGGCGTAGCTGCGCGCCCAAGTCTCAGCCAGCTTGCCGCAGGGGTTCTGCGCGCCGGTGAGCACCTCGACCAGTGCGCCCGCACCGGCCTGACCGCCCAGGCAGCCGTAGACCAGCGCCTTGCAGTCCTTGACCCAACCGCTTTCCAGCGAGGAGCCCGCGCTCAGCAGCACCACCACATTGGGGTTTGCCGCCGCCACAGCCGCCAGCAGCTCCAGCGCGGTCGATGCCCTCGCTCTCCTTGATCTCGTCCAGACCCATGCACAGCAGCACCACATTGGCGTTCTTTGCCAGCTGCACCGCCTCGGCTTTCAGCGTCTCATCGGGCTTGCCCTGCCGGTCAAAGCCCTTGGCGTAGCCGACGCTGTTCAGGCCGCTCTCGGCAAGGCATTCCAGAAAGGAATCCACCTTGATGGAGTTGACGGCGCTGGAGCCTGCACCCTGATAGCGGGGTGTCTGGGCAAAGTCGCCGATGACCGCCACCTTTTCCCCCTTTGCAAGGGGCAGCAGGCTGTTTTCGTTCTTCAGCAGCACGATGCTCTGGGCAGCAGCCCTGCGTGCCAGCGCGTGGTGGGCATCGGCATCGAACTTGCCGGGTGCGGCGTCCACCGCCGCCTTGGTGGTGAACACCAGCTCCAGCAGTTCCTCCAGCCGGGCGTCCACGTCCGCTTCGGTGATCTTGCCGGTCTGCACCGCCTTCATCAGCTCTCGGATGGCGTCCCCGCCGGGGGCAGGCATTTCCAGCGTAGATCCGTTCTTTACGCCAAGGGCGTGGTCGTTGCTGCCGCCCCAGTCGGTGACCACTGCGCCGTCAAAGCCCCAGTCCCCGCGCAGGATATCCATGAGCAGGTGGGTGTTCTCGTTGGCGTAGGTGCCGTTGACAAGGTTATAGGCGGACATGATGGTCTTAGGCTGCGCTTCCTTGACCACCATCTCGAAGCCGGTCAGGTAAATTTCCCGCAGGGTGCGCTCGTCCACGATGGAATCCGAGGCCATGCGGCGCAGCTCCTGACTGTTGACCGCAAAGTGCTTGGGGCAGGCGGCAATGCCGTTTTTCTGGATGCCGCGGACGTAGGCCGCAGCCATCTTACCGGCAAGGTAGGGGTCCTCCGAGAAATACTCGAAGTTGCGGCCGCACAGGGGGCTGCGCTTGATGTTCAGGCCGGGGCCCAGCAGCACCGACACGCCCTGTGCCGCTGCTTCTTCGCCCATGGCTGCGCCCACAGCCTCGCCAAGCTCCGGGTCCCAGCTGTTGGCCACGGTGGCCGAGGTGGGGAAGCAGGTGGCAGGAACACTGGGGTTCAGGCCCAGATGGTCCGCCGCGCCCGCCTGCTTGCGCACGCCGTTGGGGCCGTCCGACAGGGTAATGGCCGGGATGCCCTTGCCCGGCAGCGCCCGGGTGGTGAACACCGTGCCGCCGCTCAGCAGGGCGCATTTTTGTTCCAGAGACAAGCTCTTGATGATATCTGTGTGTTTCATGGGTCTCTCCTGACAATCAAAAAAAGGGGGCGGGCGTTTGCCCGCCGCCCCTTCTGTTCCTATGTGTTGATCAGACGGTTTTTACGTCCTCTTTCTTTTTACGGAAGCGGAGGATCGTCAGAACGACCAGAACTGCGATCAGACCGCCGCAGACACCATCCACTGCGTAGATGACCTTCTGGTAAGGCTCGACCTTTGCCAGATAACGGCTGCCCGGCATACCGCCGTTCATTGCCTTGGAGTTTGCAATGGTGTACAGGATGTTATGGATTGCTTCACGACCGTAGTGGTAATCTGCAACGTCATCCTTGTTAAAGGTGTACCGTGCGCCGGTGGGCAGGTTCGTCAGCTTGCCGTCTGCACCGGCCTGGATCATCTGGCCAGCGTCCATAAAGACACCGGTGTTTGCGTTGTCGGTGATGATAAAGCCGTGGAAGCCCCACTCGTTGCGCAGCAGGCCGGTGATCATGTTGTAGTTGCCGCCGGCCCAGGTATAGCCAACGCGGTTGAAGGAGGTCATGATGCCGGTGACGGACGGGATCTCGGTGGTGGCATTGCTGTAAGTGCCGTCGCCGTTGTCCTTTGCATAGTTCATCTCGACCTTATCAGACTTGACGCACATCTCAAAGGGCTTGAGGTAGATCTCGCGGGCCGCCTGCTCGTTCAGGAAGGTCGCAATGCTGTACTGGCCTTCACGGTCGCCGCGGTGGTCCTCCTGATCGTTGATGGCGTAATGCTTGACAAAGACATACATACCGCGGGAGGCGACACCCTCACACTCGAGGGAAGCAATGTGACCGCCGATGAACGGATCCTCGGAGTAATACTCGCTGTTGCGGCCGGAGAATGCCGTGCGGTGCATATTGACAGCAGGTGCATACCAGCCATCAACGCCCAGATAGTAGGACTCGTCGCCAATGTTCTCGCCGTAGTGAGTGGCCAGATCATCGTTGTAGGTCTGTGCCAGAACGATCACGCCGCAGTGCGTGATGTTGCCCTTGAAGTAGAGGTTGCCGCTTGCATCAAAGCCGTAGTTGATCAGGCCGGTGGCAGTGTCGCGGTCGGTCGTGGAGGGCTTATCCACCGACTTGATGGCAGCCGTGCCATAGCCGGACTGCGTGATCAGGGTCTGATAATCGCTGGGGGTCAGCTGGTCGAGCAGTGCGTCCCACTTTTCATCATCGTAATCCAGACCGCGCATATCGATCAGGCCCAGACCGTTGTCCTTGCCGTAAACGATCTCATCGGTCAGGGTGGAGAAGTCGGTGGGGTTCAGGGAATCAAAAGAATCCAGCTTTGCAAGGTCCTCCTTGCTGATCGTCTTGCGGTAGGTATAGGATGCAGCCTTGCCGCCGGCATCGGTGCCATTGATGGGGTTGCCCCAGGTGCTGATCTGGTCGCTGACCTCGCCGTCAACGGTCGGCCAGGTGCCAGTCCAGTCACTGCGGGAGAGATACTGCAGCCCGCCGTTTGCATGGTCGAGCTGATTGGTGATCTCCACACCGGTCGTGGTGTCAAGCTTGTAGGTCGT
>USNZ01000185.1 GCA_900556255.1 uncultured Oscillospiraceae bacterium | reverse complement strand
CGTTTTTGGCGATTGCCACAAAGCTGGCATCCACACCGTTGATGGTCAGCAGGTCGTTGGCAGCCATGGGCAGAACCACATTCATGCCGGGATCCAACTCATCCGACAGAGCAATGGCGCAGCCCTTATATATGTAGGCCGCCTCCACAATGCGGGCGCGGGCCTCATATTCCTCTTTTGAGGTATTGAACAGCAGCTTGGTGTCGGAGGTGGAAGCCCCGCGGCTGCGCAGCCATGCGGCGGCTTCAAAAGTACGCACACCGACGTGCAGCGCAAAGCTGCGGGTATCCAGCATGATGCCGGCCAGCAGAGCCTCCGCCTCCAAGGGGGTGATATTTTCCTGTTCCTTGGGCATGAACTGCAAAAGCTCGCAGATCAGCTCGCTGGCGCTGGAGGCGTAGGGTTCATGGTACAGCAGCAACGGATTGTCGATATGCCCCACCGCCATGCGGTGATGGTCGATGACAACGACGCGCTTGCACTTTTCGTAAATCTGTGTGCTTTCCAGCAGGCGCTTTTGGTAGGTGTCCACCACGATCAGCAGTGTTTTGGGGGTGATGACCTCCAATGTCTGCTCGGGGCGGATAAAGTTATGCTCCTGCCCTGCCTTGCGGAAAACATCGATCAGCGATGCCGCCAGCGTAGCCTGGTCGTTGATGGCAATCACCGCCGGTACATCGCACATTTTGCAGATGCGCAATGCACCGATGGCCGATCCGACAGCGTCCAGGTCACTCATGCGGTGACCCATGATGATGACCGAATTGCTTTGGCGAATCAAGTCGCACAGCGCCCCCGCAATAATGCGGCTGCGCACATGGCTGCGTTTTTCAACACCGTGGGACACGCCGCCGTAAAATTCAAAGCCGTCGGCGGTTTTTACGGCAGCCTGGTCGCCGCCGCGCCCCAAGGCGATCTCAATGCTTTCGCGCGCCATGCGGTGACATTCGGCCAGCGTCTTTCCGCCGTGGCCGACGCCGATGGACAGCGTCACAAAGTGGCCGGGATGCAGTGCGCGAATTTCGTCCAGAATGGAAAACCGTTCTGCCAGCATCCACTGCACGTCGCGTTCCTCCACCACCGCGATGTAGCGGCTGTTGGATACGCGGCGCAAAAAGCCGGTGCTGCGGGCGATATATTCCTCCAGCAGCGCATTGATGGCCTCCAGCTCCTTGGCCTGCTCACTGTCCTTCATGTCGTCAAACAGTTCGTCGTAACTGTCGATCACGATGATCAGGCAGGCAGGGCGGCTGTCGTTGTATTCATCCAGGGTGTTTTTATAAAACGTATCATCGACAAAATACACGATGTTGGCACTGCTGTTGCCCTTGGCGGCCGTTGTGTAGGCGGTAAAACGGCTCTCCCCTATGGTCATATCCTGACCGTGGGGTCTTGCACAGACGGCCAGATCCAGCTCCGGGAATGCCTTGCTGACGGGGCGCGTCACTGCGTCCCGCCCCTGCAGAATGGAATCTCGGAAGAAAGCATTATACCACAAAATGCGTCCGTCCGCAATCAGCACGACCGGGATAGGCAGCGAGGTCAGGCTGTACTGGATGCGGCTGTTTTCAAAGTCGGTGCTGCAAAGCTGCTTGCCCACAAAGGCGCGCAGACGCCGACGCTGCACCCAAACCAGCAGCAGTGCCGCTGCCAGCAGCACTGCCGGTGCGACCAGCAGCTGCGGGGCTGTCATGGCCACAGGAACGACCATGACGGCCAGCGCCGTGACAAGCAGCAGCAACACCGCCGCAATATCCAAACCATCCTTGTGTTTCATCGCAGATTCCCCGTGGGGCGCTTTGCCCCGGATCATTTGACGTTTTCTTTATGAGTCCTATCAGACTTCCAGCAAGATGGGCAAAATCATCGGGCTGCGCTTGGTGCGGCGGTAGATATAGCCGGAAAGCGCCTCCCGCACACGGGCCTTCACGCCGGCCCAGTCGTGCATATTGTCGGCAAGGCTGCGGTCAAGGGCCATTTCCACCTGATGGCGGGCCCCCTCCATCAATTCCTCACTCTCACGCACATAGACAAAGCCGCGGCTGACCAAATCGGGGCCGGACAGCACCTGCCCAGTCGAGCCGTCGATGGCAGCGGTCACGATGATGATGCCGTCCTCGGACAGATGGTGGCGATCCCGCAGCACCACATTGCCCACGTCGCCCACACCGTAGCCGTCCACCATGACAGCCCCGGCGGTCACGGTGTTTTCCACCGTCATGCCGTCCTCGGAAATGCGGATATTCTGGCCGTTTTCGGCAATATAGATATTCTGCTTGGGAATATAGCCCAGATGCTCGGCCGTCTCGGCGTGGCGCTTGAGCTGCTTGAACTCGCCGTGCACCGGCAGGAAATACTGCGGGTGCGCCAGGGTCAGCATGAGCTTTTGCTCCTCCTGGCAGGCATGGCCGGAGACGTGGGTGGCATACATGTTTTCGTAGATGACCTCGGCACCCAGGCTCAGCAGCCCGTTGACGACCTTGGTGACGGTCTTTTCGTTGCCGGGAATGGGGCGGGCCGAGATGATGATGAAGTCATTGGGGCCGACCTTGACCTGGCGATGGCTGGCCTGCGCCATGCGGGACAGTGCCGACAGCGGCTCGCCCTGACTGCCGGTGGTGATCAGCACAACCTTTTCCGGCGGGTATTTGTTGATTTCGGAGATATCGATCAGCACATTATCGGGCGCATGGAGGTAGCCCAACTCCTTGGCCATCTCGGTGTTGGAGACCATGCTGCGGCCGCTTACGGCCACCTTGCGCCCGGATTCTATCGCCAGATCGATGATCTGCTGTACACGGTAGATGTTGGAGGCAAAGGTCGCCACGATGATGCGGCGGTTGCCCGCCTTGACAAACAGGCGGCGCACACCCTCGGCCACGGTCTGCTCGGTCTCGGTAAAGCCGGGACGCTCGGCGTTGGTGGAGTCTGCCAGCAGTGCCAGCACACCCTTGCGGCCGTACTCGGCAATGGTGGGCAGGTCGGTCACGGCATCGCCGGACAGCGGCGTGTAGTCCACCTTGAAGTCGCCGGTGTGGATGACCACGCCCGCCGGGCAGGCAATGGCAAAGGCCAGCGAATCCGGAATGGAGTGGTTGACGTGGATCGGCTCAACGGTGAAGCAGCCGAGCGTGACCTTCTGGCGCGGGCGGATCTCATGGAAGATCGCGCTGGACGCAAGGCCGTGCTCCTCAAGCTTGTTCTTGATAAGACCAATCGTCAGCTTGGCGGCGTAGATCGGCACATTGAATTTTTTGAGCAGGTACGGCAGACTGCCGATGTGGTCCTCGTGACCGTGGGTGATG
>USNZ01000184.1 GCA_900556255.1 uncultured Oscillospiraceae bacterium | reverse complement strand
GATCCGGCACCTGCCACAACATTTACTCATCTTGACGCCACCACTGTTTTAAGCCGTAAAATTGCCGAACAGGGTATTTACCCGGCGGTTGATCCGCTTGCCTCAACTTCAAGAATTTTGGAAGCGGATGTGGTTGGAGAAGAACATTACAGCGTTGCGCGCCGTGTGCAGGAAATTTTGCAAAAATATAACGAATTGCAGGACATCATCGCAATTCTCGGTATGGATGAATTAAGCGAGGAGGATAGGCGGGTTGTAGCCCGTGCCAGAAAAATTCAGCGTTTTTTGGCACAGCCCACGCATGTTGCCGAGAAATTTACGGGTATTCCCGGAGTTTATGTTCCTTTAAGCGAAACGGTACGCGGATTTAAGATGATTCTTGACGGCGAGATGGACGAATACCCGGAAGCGGCATTTTATAATGTGGGTACGATTGACGATGTGAAGCTCCGTGCCGATGAGCTGAAAAAGGAAGAAAGCATATGAGTAGCTTTAATGTGCATATTCTGGCGGCGTCTCACACATTTTATGAAGGAAAGTGCGAATCCTTAGTTGTCCCGACGCTGCACGGACAGTACGGAATTATGGCGGGTCACTGCAATACCATAAGCGCCGTTGTCCCGGGTAAAATGGAATATCACATTCCGGGTGAAACGGTAAAGATCGCCGCAGTGTCATCGGGACTTGTGAAAATTGAAAACAACGAGGTGCTTGTGCTTGTTGACAGCGCAGAGCGCCCGGAAGACATTGACGCACTTAAAGCAAAGCAGGCGGCAGACGCCGCAAAAGAGGCTATGCTGCAAAAGCAGAGCATACGCGAATACCATACCGCGCAGATGACTTTGGCACGCGCGGTTGCTCGTCTGCGCGTTAAAAACAGCAGCGAGCAGTAAAGACTTATCCTGTTGAATACCTTGAAACAGGTGTTAACAATAATATTGTTGTTTGCACTTTGATTTTTCACCGAGGTGGCGTTACCATCAGGTTCTAGTTCCCTTAAAAGAGTGTGGGTTCAAATCCCTTCATCCGCACCGCACAAATCCAACCCAGGCTTGGAGCTTTTTCTTTGGTCTTGCGGTGAAGAGGATTTGAACAGGGCGGCGCACCGCAGCCGCAAAAAACCGATAATTTTCCGCGAAACCGCTTGACATTTGTATTTACTCATGCTATAATAACAAACGTCGTCAGGGCAAGTCCCTTGCGGCAAGCCAATATGCGGATGTGGCGGAACTGGCAGACGCGCTAGATTCAGGTTCTAGTTCCCTTAAAAGAGTGTGGGTTCAAATCCCTTCATCCGCACCAAAGAAAAGCTCCAAGCTCAGGCTTGGAGCTTTTTCTTTGGTTTTGCGGTGAAGAGGATTTGAACAGGGCGGCGCACCGCAGTGCGCAGCCAAAGCCCGGTGGGGCTTTGGTTAGCCCGCGGGAAAATCCCTTCATCCTCACCGCAAAAACCAGTACGCACTCACATTTTCACCAACACAACAGGGGAGGGGTCATCCATGGTACAGGTCGATCTGATCACGGGCTTTCTCGGTTCCGGCAAAACCACCTTTTTGCGGCATTGGGTGCAGTATCTGACGGCGCAGGGGCATAACGTCTGCATTCTGGAAAACGACTTCGGCGCGGTCAACGTGGATGTTCTGCTGCTGCAGGATGTCCTCGGCAGCCGCTGCAATATCGAGAGCATCTCCGGCGGGTGCGACTGCGATACCCACCAGCGCCGTATGCGCACCAAACTGATTTCCCTCGCCATGCAGGGGTATGACCGCGTAGTCGTGGAACCCAGCGGCATCTTTGATGTGGACGAATTTTTCGACATCCTGCGGGATGACCCGCTTGACCGGTGGTACACCTTGGGCAACGTGTTTGCCGTGGTGGACGCCGTGCTGCCGCCGCAGTTTTCACAGGAGGAGGAATACCTGCTTGCCAGCGAGGCCGCCAAGTCCGGCTGCCTTTTGGCAAGCCGTGTGCAGCTACCGGGCGCCTTGGGGCGCGATGCGCTGCTTGCCCGGCTGAACACCGCGCTGGCGAACTGCCGCTGCGCCCGCCGCTTTGCGGCAAAGGACATCCTGTACAAGGACTGGGACACGCTGACCGACGCCGACTTCGCCGCGCTGGATCACAGCGGCTGGCGGCAGGCGGACTACGTCAAGCTGCATTTTGACGAGCATAATGCCTTTTCCTCGCTGTATTTCCTGGAGCTGCCGCTGACCGAAAGCGCCCTGCGCGCCGCCGTGCCGCAGCTGTTTGCCGACCCAGCCTGCGGGCATATCCTGCGCCTGAAAGGCTTTGTGCGGGCCGCCGACGCCTGGCTGGAAATCAATGCCACCCCCGCCGGTATGACCGCGCAGCGCGTCCCACAGGGGCAACAGGTGCTGATCATCATCGGACAGGGGCTGGATAAAACAAAAATCGAAGCGCACCTGGCGCAGTAAGGAGCCGCCATGAAGGTACTTGTCACAGGGTTTGACCCTTTTGGCGGGGAACGCGTAAACCCCGCCTACGAAGCCGTAAAGGCGCTGCCCGACACACTGGACGGTGCGCATATTTATAAGCGCGAGCTGCCCACCGCCTTTGCCCGCAGTGCCGCCGCACTGGAAAGCTATCTGCGCGAGCTGCAGCCTGACATTGTGCTGTGCGTGGGTCAGGCGGGCGGTACCCCCGCCGTGCGGGTGGAACGGGTGGCCATCAACCTGGCAGACGCCCGCATTCCCGACAATGACGGCGCCCGGCCGCTGGACGAGCCGCTGCGCGCTGACGGTGACGCCGCCTATTTTTCCACACTGCCTGTGCGCGCCATGGTGCATGCCGTGCGCGCCGCCGGGCTGCCCTGCAGCGTTTCCTACACAGCAGGCACCTATGTGTGCAACGCCGTGCTGTACAACGCACTATACCTTGCCGCCACGCGGTTTGCAGGGCTGCGCGCAGGCTTTGTGCATGTACCGTATCTTCCGTCCCAGGTAGCCGACAAGGACGCTCTCACGCCCTGTATGCCGCTGCCCGCCATCGTGCAAAGTCTGACCGCCGCCCTGCAGGCAGCCATCGCCGGGGCGGAAATCTCCGACCCCTCTGCAGGGACCCTGCAATAAACGAAAAATGCCGCCCGAAAGGGCGGCATTTTTGATTTTTATTATCTGTATTGGGGTGCGCCGCCGCCCAACATGGGGATAGGGCAGTGCAGGATGTACCACGCAAACAGCGCCGAGGAGATGCTCCACGTCAGGGGATAGGCCCAGAAAATGACGCCGATATCCTGTATAAAATGCAGCGTGACAGTCAGGTAGGCAATGCGCAGCGCGCACCAGATCGCCAGCATGATCATCATCGGCACAATGGG
>USNZ01000183.1 GCA_900556255.1 uncultured Oscillospiraceae bacterium | reverse complement strand
ACGAGTATATCGGCAACGGCCAGCCCTGGGACCTTGACCGTCTGCACGGCGGTGTACATGTTCTGCCTCCGTATCAGCAGGCCTCCGGCTCTGACTGGTACAAGGGCACGGCAAACGCTATTTACCAGAACCTGTCCTTTATCGACCGTTATGATCCGAAATATGTCATCATTCTGTCCGGTGACCAGATTTGCAAGCAGGATTACTCTGACTTCCTGCGTTTCCATAAGGAAAAGAACGCCGAGTTCTCTGTCGCCGTTATGGAGGTGCCATGGAGCGAGGCTTCCCGCTTTGGTCTGATGGTCACCGACGAAAACGACAAGATCAGCGAGTTTCAGGAAAAGCCGAAGGACCCCAAGTCCAATCTGGCTTCCATGGGCATCTACATCTTCAACTGGGACATCCTCAAGAAGTATCTGACCGAGGACGAGGCCGACCCCAACTCCGAGAACGATTTTGGCAAGAACGTCATTCCCAACCTGCTGCGTGACGGTCGCCGTATGTATGCCTATCACTTCAGCGGCTATTGGAAGGACGTCGGTACCATCTCCAGCCTGTGGCAGGCCAACATGGAAGTTCTGGATCCCAGTCATTCCGGCATCAACCTGTTTGATGAAAACTGGAAGATCTACTCCCGCAATACCGGTAAGCCCTGCCAGCGTATCGGTGACGATGCCACCATCGTCAATTCGATGGTTTCCGAAGGCTGCCGCGTTAACGGTACCGTCAACAACTCCATCCTGTTCCCCGGCGTCGTAGTCGAAAAGGGTGCCACCGTGGAGGCCGCTGTTGTCATGGGCAACACCGTCATTAAGGCGGGTGCCTCTGTCAAGCACTGCATCGTGGCCGAAAACGTCACGATCGAAGAAGGTGCCACTGTGGGTGCTATGCCCGAAGGCGGCCTGAATATCGACGAACCCGGCGATGTTGCCACCGTCGGTTCCGACGTGCACATCGGCAAGGGTGCTACCGTCGGCCCCAAGGCAATGGTTTCCAGCGATGTAAAGGATGGTGAGGAACAATGGTAAATAACAACATCAACGCTCTCGGCGTTATTTTTGCAAACACCTATGACAACCTCGTTCCCGAACTGGTGGCAGAGCGCGCTATGGCCTCTATCCCGTTCGGCGGACGTTATCGTCTGATCGACTTTGTCCTGTCCGGCATGGTCAACGCCGGCATTGACAACATTTCCATCATCGTGCGTAAGAACTACCACTCCCTGATGGATCATCTGGGTTCCGGCCGTGAATGGGACCTGACCCGCAAGCGCGGCGGCCTGAACATTGTGCCCCCCTTTGCTGAGCGCAGCGTAAAGATGTACTCCGGCCGTGTGGATGCTCTGGACAGCATCCTGGACTGGCTGGAGGGTCAGAAAGAGCGCTATGTTGTCCTTTCCGACTCTTACATGGCTATGAACTTCGACTTCGGTAAGCTGGTGGATGCCCACGTTGCCTCCGGTGCCGATGTGACCATGGTCTACAACCGTGCCCCCATTCCTGAGGGTGCCCGCAGCGACAACTACACCCTGCGCATGGATGAGAATGGCCGCGTGACCGAGATTTTGACCAATGACTACCGCTGCGGCGAGCAGAACCTGGCCATGAACATCTACGTCATTGAGCGTGAGAGCCTGATCCACCTGATTCACGACGCTGCCGTGCGCGGCCTTGTCTATTTCGAAAGAGATATCCTGGCCCGCAACCTCAAGCTGCTGAACGTTCAGGGCTATGAGTTCCACGGCTATGCTTCCCGCGTTTCTGACATGAAGAGCTACTTCGACGAGAATATGCGCCTTCTGCAGCCCGACAGTATGGAGCAGCTGTTTGATGCCGCCCCCATTTACACCAAAATTCGCGACGATAACCCCACCCGCTACGTGGAGGGCAGCGCTGTGAAGAACAGTCTGCTGGCCGACGGCTGCGTAATTGAAGGCACGGTCGAGAACTGTGTGCTGTTCCGCGGCTGCCAGGTCAAGAAGGGTGCTGTTGTTCGCAACTGCGTCCTGATGCAGGATACCGTTGTGGAAAGCGGCTGTGACGTAAGCTACGTCGTTACTGATAAAAACGTCCACATCACCGCCGGTAAAAAGCTCAACGGCACCGAGACCTTCCCGGTGTTTGTAGCCAAAAAGCACAGCGTGTAATAAGCTCATAGAGGTGTGTTCCATATCTCCCCGGAGCTTGCCTTTGATGAGAGGACGGGGGAGGGATGACCCTGCCCCGTCCTCAATATTTTAATGATTCTCCTACCACACGGAGGTACTTATGAAAATTTTGTATGCTTCCAGTGAGGCCGCCCCTTATGCAAAGTCCGGTGGTCTGGCTGACGTTGCGGGTGCCTTGCCCAAAGCCTTGGTAAAGGACGGCGTGGATTGCCGCGTTGTCATGCCGCTGTACGGCGATTTGAAGTTCAAGGATACCCTGACCTACGTTACCAACTTCAGCGTCCCCGTGGGCTGGCGCAGCCAGTATTGCGGCCTGTTCAAGAGCGAGCTGAACGGCGTGACCTTCTACTTTATCGACAACGAGTACTATTTCAAGCGCAGCGGCCTGTACGGTTTCTATGACGATGGCGAGCGTTTTGCCTTCTTCTCCCGCGCCATTCTCGAGATGCTGTTCTACACCGACTTCGAGCCGGACATCATCAACTGCAATGACTGGCAGACGGCCCTGACCCCTGTCTATCTGAACCTGTACTACCGTCATCTGGACAAGTTCAGCAAGATCAAGACGGTTTTCACCATTCACAACATTGCGTATCAGGGAAAATACGGCCTGGATATTCTGGAGGACACCTGCGGCATCGGTGCCCGCGATGCCCATGTGGTCGAGTTTGACGGATGCGCCAACTTCATGAAGGGCGCTATCGAGACCGCCGACAAGGTCACCACTGTCAGCCCCACCTATGCGCAGGAGATTCTGGACCCGTGGTTCAGCCATGGTCTGGACGGTCTGCTGCGTCAAAAGCAGTATAAGCTGTGCGGCATCCTGAACGGCATTGACGTGGACGTCTTTAACCCTGCCACCGACCCTGACATTCCGCAGCATTACGATGCCAACACCTTTATGGAAGGCAAAGCTGCCTGCAAGGCTGCCCTGCAGGACGAGTTCGGGCTGAACAAGGACGGCAGCCCCGTTATGGCTATGGTCACCCGTCTGGTCGGCCACAAGGGCGTTGACCTTGTGCAGGCAGTTGCGGAAGGGCTGCTGCAGCAGGGCATTGAGCTGGTTATTCTCGGCTCGGGTGAGTCCCAGTACGAGAATTTCTTCAACGAGCTGGCTGCCCGCAACCCCGGCCGTGTGGGCGTGTACATCGGCTTCAATGCCAA
The DNA here is from genome assembly GCA_900556255.1 of uncultured Oscillospiraceae bacterium. Taxonomy (GTDB): domain Bacteria; phylum Bacillota; class Clostridia; order Oscillospirales; family Ruminococcaceae; genus Gemmiger. Next base: position 18 of record USNZ01000183.1, on the reverse strand, counting down.
GCTGGCGCAGCATATCTA
>USNZ01000182.1 GCA_900556255.1 uncultured Oscillospiraceae bacterium | reverse complement strand
GGCCTTGGTCACCAGCACGGCGCGGGGCTTGGCACCCTCATAGGGACCGATGACTTTCTCCTGCTCCATCTGATCCATGATGCGGGCGGCACGGGCGTAGCCCAGCTTGCAGCGGCGCTGCAGCAGACTGGTGGATGCCTGCCCGGCCTCGATAACGCACTCAACGGCCTGTTCAAACATCGGATCCAGCGCACCGCCGGTATCGCCGTCGTCATCGCCGCCGCGCTTGCTGCCTTTTTCGGCCACGGCACGGCGTTCCATCTCGGCAATCATTTCCTCATCGTACTGGGCGGAGGAGGTGGACTTGATAAAGCTCAGCACAGCGCCGATCTCCTCGTCGGTGACGAAGGTGCCCTGCACACGCACGGGCTTGGAGGCGCCCACGGGAAGGAACAGCATATCGCCGTAGCCCAGCAGCTTTTCGGCACCGCCGGAGTCCAGAATGGTGCGGCTGTCGATCTGGCTGGAAACGGCAAAGGCAATGCGGCTGGGAATGTTGGCCTTGATCAGACCCGTGATAACGTCCACGCTGGGGCGCTGGGTGGCAACGATCAGATGGATGCCGGCGGCGCGGGCCTTCTGCGCAATGCGGCAGATATAGTCCTCGACCTCCTTGCCCGCTACCATCATCAAATCGGCCAACTCGTCGATGATGATGGCAATGTAGGGCAGGTGCTCCATGCCGGTGCGGGCGGCCAGTTTGTTGTAGGCCTTGATCTCACGCACGTTGTTTTCGGCAAACAGCTTGTAACGGCGCTCCATCTCGGCCACGCTGGCACCCAAAGCACCGGCGGCCTTGCGCGGCTCGGTGACAACGGGCATCAAAAGGTGCGGGATACCGTTGTATTCCGCAAGTTCCACGACCTTGGGGTCGATCAGGATGAGTTTGACGTCCTCAGGGCCGGAACGGAACAAAAAGCTGATGATGATGGAGTTTACGCAGACGGATTTACCGCTGCCGGTGGAGCCTGCAATCAGCAGGTGGGGCATCTTGCACAAGTCGGCGACCTGGGCTGTACCCGCGATATCCTTGCCCAGGGCCATCGTCAGCGGGCTGCGCATGTTGATGTAGTTCTGGCTTTCAAATACCGTGCGGATATTGACGGTGGAACGAATTTTGTTGGGCACCTCAATGCCGACGGCGGGCTTGCCGGGAATGGGTGCCTCAATGCGGACACCCGCGGTGGCCAGGTTTAGGGCGATGTCGTCGGCCAGGCTGGTGATGCGGCTGACCTTGATACCGGCCTGGGGCTGCAATTCATAGCGGGTGACAGACGGGCCGCGGCAGATGTCCAGCATGGTGGTTTTTACGCCGAAGCTGTCCAGCGTGTTTACCAGAATGTCGGCGTTTTTCTTCATTTCGCGGGCGGCCCCGGCCTCGTCCTCGGCCTTGGTGGCATTGAAAAGATTCAGCGAAGGATAGCAGTAAGGCTCAGGCGGTTGCTCGTCGGAGGTGGGCAGACGCATGGCGTCGAGGGCAGCTTTGGCAGCAGACGGCGGGGTGTGCACGGGGGCCGAGGCCGAGTTGCCCACAGCGGTGCTGACGCGCAGCTCGGCGGCTTCACCGCCCTGCGGAACGTAGAAGCTGTCCTCGGTGCCGCTGCGCGCGGGCTGTGCGGCGGGGGCGGCGTTGGTCGCGGGGGCAGTGTAATCGTCCAGAATGTCGCTGAGGGGGCGGCCGGACTGCCAGGCGTCCTTGACGGCGAGGTTGGCGTCCGCAAAGCTGCCGCCCAAAGACGGAATGGAGGATGCCGCGGCGGCAGCGCGCAGCGCATCGGGAGAAATGACCATCGTGTCCCCCGGCACACGGCCCGTCATGTCGGGCTTGGCGATCTGCACAGGTTCGGCGGGCACAGGCTGCAGGGGTGTGTCAAATTCGTCGGTCGGGGTCGATTCGGCCGGCAGGTTAATGCCGACCTCCTGCGGGGCATAGTAGGGCTCATGGCCGCTGACGGCGCGGTTGATCAGCGCGTCCAGCTCATCGGCAGGTTCGGGCTGCGGCTCCGGTTCGGGTTGAAGCTTCAGTTCAAAATCCTCCTGCGGGGCGGGCTGTGCAGGGGCGGGTGCAGGTTGGGAAACAGCGTAGCTGCGTGTATTGCTGACGGCGGGCATCGACAGAGGATCCATGCCGAAGGTGCCGCCGGGGCCGATGTTGACCGGCTGCAGCGGGTCGTGCTCAACGGCGTTTTGCAGGGTTTTGTCGGTTGGCTGCGGGCCAAGATCCACATCAAAATCCGGGCGGCGGGCAGAGGGCTGCACCGGTGCGGCAGGCTGTGCGGGGTCGGCGGCGCGGGACTTATGCAGGTCGGCCATGACGTCGTAGGCCGGGTAGTGCGGCTTGTCGGGAACCATAGTCTGGGTCAGGTTCTCGACGGTTTCCGCATCATTTTCGGGCTGAAACAGCGGCGTGTCGTAAGCAGTCTCGCGGGCGGCGCGCTCGGTGCGGTAACCTTGGTATTTGCTGTACTGTGCCAGGATAAACTCGACGACATCCACAGGGGAAACAGCGAAAAAGAACATAAGACCGAGCAGGAAAATGAGAATGACCAGCACATTGGACGCGGGCCGCCCAAACAGCGCCAGCAGCACGGCACCCACGGGGGCACCCAGAACGCCGCCCTCCCAGAAGAAGGTGGAGGCGCGGGTGAATAAGAGCTTAACGGCCTCCCATGCGGTGACGTTGGCCAGGTTCAGCCGCGAAAATATGACCGGCACCGCCGAGCACAGAACGCCCATCAACGATACCTTGGCGGCAAACACGCCGACGCGGTAGCCGCTGGCCAACAGGTAGGCCAAATATAAAAGGAAAGGCCCGACCAGATAGCTCATGATGCCGAACAGGCCAAAGTAGGCCTCGCGGAAGGTTTTCCAGAAATTTTGCCCGGGAACCAGCACGAAGGCAACGCAAAGCAGCCCCAGCCCTGCCAGCAGAATACTGGGCATAAAGTTGGGGTTTTCGGCCCGACGCTGGGCGCGACGGGACGGCTGCTGTGTGCGCGCAGCGCTGCCGCGGCTTTTGGAGGCGGCGGCAGAACGCGAACGGGAAGCGGAAGAGCTTGTCCGTTTTTTACTGCTTGACGTGGATTTTTTGGAACGAGATTGTGCCATAGTGATGTGATACCCCTCTAAACGATACTAAAAAATAAGGCCATGCGGCTTTATGCAATATTCCTAATTATTTTATCACGTATGCGGGGGGATGTAAAGTGTTTTCCTTGTAAGGCGGACAAATGGGAGTTTAGAGTTGAGAGTTCAGAGTTTAGAGTTTAGATAAGGTGCGCCCGCGCGGCGGGCGCATCAGCTTGTAGAAAAAGCCTGTTAACGGAAGATTTGTAGGGATGGGTCTTGACCCATC
>USNZ01000181.1 GCA_900556255.1 uncultured Oscillospiraceae bacterium | reverse complement strand
TGCTGGCTTGGATGGCGTACCACACCATGTGGACGCAGCTGCTGCCCACCGTCCTTGTGCCTGCCGCCGCCTTTGTTGTTGGCACTGCGCTGCGCAAAGGCATCAATCGTCCGCGCCCTTACACAAAATACAACGAGGAACCGCTGTTTCCAAAAGAGCAACCCGGCTGCAGCATGCCCAGCCGCCACTGTTTTTCGGTGGCAGCCATCGCGGTGGCCGTGTGGTATGTTCTGCCCCCCGCCGCCGTGCTGCTGGCGGTGCTGGCGGTCATCATTGCCGTATCCCGTGTTTTGTGCGGGGTACACTACATAAGCGACGTGCTGGCCGGGCTTGCTTTCGGTGCCATATTTGCCCTGCTGGGCAACGAACTGTTTGTTGTGTTCGTATCCATGCTCGGTTTCTACCCCGTCATGCTGTTGTAAAGGAAACAGGACTATGAAACGTAAATTTTTTGCTGTTCTTTCTGCCGCCGTGCTGGCTTTGGGGCTGGCGGGCTGCTCTTTTAAGGACACCATGCTGTATCTGTACGGCGGCGATGATTTTGTGCAAAGCGAGGAAGCCGACTACGCCCGCTGCGACGGTGCCAACGGTGTCAGCGTCGTGTTTGACCAAAACACATGGAGCACCCCCACGCTGGCCCAGGCAGACACACTGTCGATGGTGGCGGGCAACAAACTGAGCTACACGGTAGTTCTTCTGCAAAAATGTGACGATTACACGGATTTTCTGGCGCAATCCGGCCAGGAGCTGGAGGAAACCACCGGCACCGTAAAATACGACATGGAGCTGGCCGTGCCCGACGCCGACGCCAAGGCTGTTCGCTATGACTGCGGCAGTTACCAGGCGATTTTTGCGCAGCTGGACTACGCCTGCGGCGAGACGGTATATGTGACCGCCGCCGCCCGCACCAGCGATTATCAGCCCATCGTGGCGCTTTTGCAGGGCGTCTACCCCACCGGCCACGCCCCCGCCGACCTGCCCGCCGCCGACACGGTGGTGGAGGCTGTTTCCCCTGAGGAATAACCAAAAAACGGCAGGGAGCACTTGCTCCCTGCCGTTTCAGCGGATAAAGTTGGTGCGTTTTCCGGTTTCTGCCGTGGGCGGTTCAATACCCGCCGCCTTGCCTGCCTCGATGCAGCGCAGCAGCCACGCCATGTTGCGGCCCAGGTTGCGCATGGTCTGGCAGCCTTCCTCATCCAGACGAACCTGCTCGGCGTCAGAGCCGTGCACCATCGGCCAGTAGGTCGAACTGACCAGCGGCATTTCCAGGATTTGGGGCACCTTTTCCATGGCGTTCAGCGCATCGGTCGTGCCCGCGCGGCGCGCACTGGTCACGACGGCTGCCGGTTTATGGCGCATATACCGCCCCGCGCTATATGCCAGACGATGCATAAAGCCCAGCATACTGCCCGCCGCCGTGGCATAGTGTACCGGTGCGCCGAAAACGACTGCATCGGCCTTTTGCACCAGCGGCACAACCTCCGCCACCGGCCCGCCAAACACGCACTGCCCTGCCTTGGCACAGCCGCCGCAGCCCACACAGCCGCCCACAGGGGCCGCGCCGATGTGAAAAATCGTTGTCTCCACGCCACATTCGTTCAGCGCCGCAGCGACCTCGCTGAGTGCGGTATAGGTGCAGCCCTGCTTGTGCGGGCTGCCGTTGATCAGCAAAACATTCATGACAAACACCTCCGTTTGTATCTGCATTATACCACGTCCTTCCATTCTATGACAAGGAGAATCGCTTATGCCCAACACCTGCGAAAACTACGATAAAAAATGCGGCGGCTGCCCCCTGCTTGCCCTGCCCTACCCCGAACAGACTGCCAAAAAGCAGGCGCGCGTCAGTACGCTGCTGGGGCATTACGTCCCCGTCGAGCCGCTGCGCGCCATGCAGGAACCATGGCATTACCGCAACAAGGCCATTGCCACCTTTGCGATGCAGCGCGGAAAACTGGTGCTCGGCCTGTATGCCGAGGGCAGCCATCGTGTACTTCCCGGCTGCGACTGCCTTTTGCAAAATAAGGCGTTAAACCAAACGCTGGCCGCCATACTGGACGCCGCCCGCGCCTGCCGCTGGGCCGCCTATGACGAGGACCGCGGCACCGGCCTTGTGCGCCATGCGGTGCTGCGTGCCTCGCGCGACGGCAAGGTGCTGGTGACGATTGTGACCGCCCGCCCTGAGCTGCCGGGCAGCCGCAATTTCTGCAGCGCGCTGCATAAGGCCGCCCCCCAGGTTGTGGGCATCGTGCAGAACATCAACCCAACACAGACCAGCGCCGTGCTGGGCAACCGCGAAAAAACGCTGTTCGGGCGCGATTTTGTTGCCGACACCCTGTGCGGGCTGCAATTTGCGATTTCCTCCCGCAGCTTTTACCAGGTCAACCCCGTCCAGACCGAGGTGCTGTACCGCACCGCGCTGGAACTTGCCGCCCTGTCCGGCAAGGAGACCGTCATCGATGCCTACTGCGGCATCGGCACCATCGGCCTGTGCGCCGCCGCCAAGGCCGCGCAGGTCATCGGCGTTGAACGCAACCCTGCCGCCGCCAGAGACGCCGCCGCCAACGCCCGCCGCAACCATATTCCAAACGCCGCCTTTGTCTGTGCCGACGCCACCGAGTGGATGATGCAGCATGCCGACAAACTGCACCCTGACGTCATTTTCTTGGATCCGCCCCGCGCCGGCAGCACCCCGGAATGCATCGCTGCCGTTGCCAAAATGGCCCCCAAGCGCGTGGTATACGTCAGCTGCGATCCCGAAACCCTGGCCCGCGATGTGGTGCTGTTCGGCCGCAGCGGCTACCGCGCCCGCCGCTGCATCCCTGTCGACCTTTTTCCGCATACAAAGCATGTTGAGACAGTCTGTCTGCTTACGCGCCAAAAAGGGTATTGACCCTTGCCCCTATATATAAATAGGTACATCCCCGTCAGGTTGCCTCTTTGAAAAAAGGTTGGAATTTTTCGTTATTTTTTATAAGCCGCGAAAATCAAGAATGTTAAAAAAGCAACAATATTCCATTGCCAAGAAAAAAACTTTCATGCCAATTTAAGAATTATCAGAAAAAGCGGACAAAATTGTCCGCTTTTTCTATCTTTTGCACAATAAACGTACTATTTTTTCGGCTTTTCGCTGAAACAGAAAAAAGCACTTTCTTTTTTATGAAGAATATGTTAATATATAAACAACAAAGCGTGAGGCAGTTTGAACCAGGCTGGCCCACGCTCCGTTGGAGAATGAATTTGGAGGAATGCTTTTATGATGAAGTATCTGCAAAAGCTCGGTAAAGCTCTTATGCTTCCCGTTGCTGCGCTGCCTGTCTGCGGTATCCTGATGGGCATCGGTTACGCTTTCGCTCCCGCTGTTATGGGTGCTGAGG
>USNZ01000180.1 GCA_900556255.1 uncultured Oscillospiraceae bacterium | reverse complement strand
GCCCGCCGCAGCCGTCCCGATAATGCGGTATAACGGGTAAACCGCACGGGACGCAACTATGCGTCCCCTACAAACCAACCGCAAGTTCGCAATCCTCCCATTGAGGTTATTAACAAACTAAAGCGCAGCCCCTGCGGACTGCGCTTTTTGTATAAGCAAGACACGGAAAATGCTCGGCACTTACACCTGCCAACGAATTTCCGGCTGCCCGTTCTCCCGCAAAAAATCATTGACCTTGCCAAACGGGTTAGAACCGAAAAACCCGCGGTACGCCGAAAGCGGGCTGGGGTGCGCCGATTCCAGCACCAGTATGGGGCGGTGTGCGGCGGCTGCACGGAAAATCGGCGTGTACTTCTGTGCGGGCTTGCCCCACAAAACGGCGGCCATCGGTGTGTCGGCGTCGGCCAGCGCGTATTCCAGCGCTGCGCGGGTAAAGGTTTCCCAGCCATGCTTGGCGTGGGAAAAGGCCGCGCCCTGCTCCACCGTCAGCACCGTGTTCAAAAGCAGCACACCCTGTGCGGCCCAGGGGGTCAGGTCGGTGTGGGCGGCGCAGCCCTCGCCGTAGACGGATTCCAACTCCTTAAAAATATTGCGCAGGCTCGGCGGGGCCTTGCAGCCCTCAGGCACCGAGAAGGAAAGCCCCATCGCCTGGCCCGGCTCGTGGTAGGGGTCCTGCCCCAAGATCACGGCACGGACCTTGTCCGGCGCACAGGCGCGGAATGCCGCAAAGATATTTTCCGGCGCGGGGTATACCGTGGCGGTTTCGGCGGCGGCCGTTACAAAGGCGTCCAGCTCGGCAAAATAGGGCAGGGCGCGCTGCGCATCAAAAAAAGGCTGCCAGCCGTTTGCCGGTATGGCATCCAACTGTTGGGTCAAAAGCATAAAAACCTCCCGAAAGTTGTGTTTGGTCTTAGGCAACACCACACAATTCCCGCCTTACGGCTTAAGCACCGCTACGGCGGCTGCGGCACGGCATCTGCGTTGCCAAAATGCTCGCCAATACACAAAGTATTATCTGCGCTTTTGGCTTAGCAGCTGCCGCACCTCGCTCGCCGTATCGGCACTTAGAATTATGCGGTATTGCCTTAGTATACCATACTGTATCGGGGCTTGCAATGTGCGGCAAAAAGCGGTATAATAAAACGCAGTGACGGCACACGCCGCACAACTTACTGTAAAGGGAGAACCGATCCTATGCGTTCTATCAAAACCAAAGTATTCAGTCTGGCCATGGCGGGCGGTATGCTGCTGGCATTGGCCGGCTGCAACATGAGCGCCCCGTCCACCGTGGGCAATATAGGCGGGGTTGAGATCCCGTCCGGCCTGTACCTGCTGATGCAGTACAACGCCTACAACACCGCCGCCTCCAAGGCGACCCTGCCGGAGGGTAAAAAATCCGACGACGTCAAGGCCGTGCTGAAGGCCGAATGCACCGGCACCATCGGGGACGAGGAAGTCACCGCAAGCGGTGCCGAGTACATCCAAAAGCTGACCGACCGTTCGATGGAATACTACGCCGCCGTGGAAAAAACCTTTGTGGAGCTGGGCGGCGAGCTGGACGCCGATACGCTGGACAGCGTCGCCTCCGACCTGGACAGCCTGTGGGGCACCAACGCCAAAGCCTATGAGGCCAACGGCATCGGCCGCGCCAGCGTGGAAAGCTACCTGCTCAACGCCCAAAAGGCCAAGCAGATCCTGGAACTGACCTACGGCGAGAACGGCACCAACCCCGTGGCCGAGGATGACTACAAGAATTACATCACCGACAACTGCTACTACATCGAAAGCGTGCAGCTGCCGCTGATCAACTACACGAATTACAGTGCAGCCACAGACGAGCAAAAGACTGCCGTCACCGAGATTGCGGAGAAATGCCGCGCTGATCTGAGCGAGAAGGCCATCGGTGACAGCGCCGCCGCCACGCAGGTGTACACCGCCGCCATGACCTACGCACCGCAGGCGATGGAGGCTCTGGGCGGCACGATGGAGTCCTCTCAGGCTGTTTACTACGGTGCCAGCCAGCTGTTCACCCCCAGCGCCCTTTCCGGCTATGCCAACAGCGAGGACGGCACCAACAAGCTGACCGACCCGCTGGATGCCGCCAAAATCGGTGAGTGGGTCACCATTGACCTGGGCAGCTCCATCCTTGTGGCCCGCCGCCTGGATCCCCTCAAGACCGGTGCCTCCGTCAGCGAGATGGTCAAGACCTACGACCTGCTGACCGCCATGAAGAGCACCGATATGCAAAATGAGATGTACGCCGCCGGTGCCGCGCTTGAACACAATTTGGATGCCTCGGCCGTCAAGACCTACGCAGCCTCCAAAATCAAAAAGAACGTCTGATTTCGAAACACAACACATCAGCCGGGAGCATTACCAAATGCCCCCGGCTTTTTGAATCTGCAAGAAAAGAGGAACGCACATGACGAAGAACAAATGGGTCAACCTTCTGTTGGAGGCCATCGGCTGCTTTATCTCGGCCCTGGGCATTTACAGCTTTGCCGTGGCGGCGGGGGTGCCGGTCACCGGCGTTACAGGCATCTGCGCCATTCTATACCGCCTGTTCGGCTTGCCCATCGGTATTGCCACCATTGTGCTGAACATCCCTATTGTGTTGTTTAGCTATAAAAAACTCGGCCGTGCGTTCTTTTTGCGCAGTCTGTTCTGCATGGCCATGTTTGCCGTCTACACCGACACCATTTTGCCGAACTGGCCGGTCTATCAGGGTGACCGCCTGCTGGCGACCATCTGCGGCGGTGTGATCGGCGGCATCGGCGATGCACTGATCTATATGCAGAACGCCAGCACCGGCGGCCTGGATTTCGTCACCATGGCCATCAAGGTCAAGCACCCGCACCTGCCCTTCGGCAACCTGACCTTTGCGGCGGCGCTGGCCGTCATCGTGCTCAACGGCATTGTGTTCCACGACGTGGACTCGGTCATTTACGGCTTGCTGTTCAATTACCTTGTGGCGGCGGTCATCAACAAGGTGATGTTCGGCTTTGCGTCCTCGATGCTGGCGCTCATCGTCACCGACAACGGCAAGGCCGCCTGTGAGGAGATCGACCGTGTGGCCGACCGCGGCTCCACCATTCTGCACGGTCAGGGCGGCTTTAACGGCGACCCCAAGGACGTTGTGCTCTGCGCCTGCTCCAACAAGCAGCTGTATGAAATCGAGCAGGCCATGAAGCAGTTGGATCCCCACTGCTTTATCATCATGCTGCAATCCAACGAGGTTCACGGCGAGGGGTTCCGCCGCCTGGAACTGGGCAAAACCGAGGAAAAGAAGGCGTAACTGCGCCCGCATATATGCTCAAAGAAGGGGTTCGTCGTAGTGTGGCTGCGCCACGCTCCTGCACCCCTCCTTTGGATTCACCCTGTCGCAAAA
>USNZ01000179.1 GCA_900556255.1 uncultured Oscillospiraceae bacterium | reverse complement strand
TCTTCCGCTTCCTGTTGCCTCGCCCACGTTGCATTACATATTGTATCAAAAATTTCGGCTTTTGTACACTCTTTTTTTAGAAAAGCCTTGCAATTTTCCCAACTTTCGACGCGAAATGTTGTCTGTGCAACGACAGTTATGGATTCCTGTTGCAAAATTTCCGGCAGCAATTTTTCCAGCTCGGGCAGGTCGGCAAAGACGTGCACTTTGCCGCTTGTATGCCCAACAATGCCCTTAACTTCGGGATGTTCGGCATCTCCCGCCACCAAAAGCAGGCTGCCTTTTTGGCCGGCCTGTTCGGCAATTCGGTGTATTTTTGCAACAAAAGGACATGTCGCATCGTGATACACCAGGCCGCGTGTGCTTATTTTTTCGTACACATCACTGGGAACGCCGTGGCTGCGTATCACGACCTCGTACCCGTCGGGAACGTCGTCTACACCGGCGCAGGTCAGCGCACCCTTGGCCTCCAAGTCGCCCACGACCTGGTTGTTGTGGATCAGCGGGCCGAGCGTTGCCACCTTGTGGCCCTGCTGCAAAAGGTCGTAGGTAAGTGTAACGGCACGGTTCACGCCGAAGCAGAACCCTGCGGTTTTGGCTAAAATCACATTCATAGTTTTTCCTCACGTTCGGGAATGGCGGTTGTTTCCTGCTGTTCCGCCTCGGCGGGCTGCTCTAGGACGGGCTGCTCCATAACAGGCTGCGCCATGACGGGCTGCACGGCGGCGGGTTCCTCGGCGGGCGGCTCCATGACAGGCTGTGCTGCGGCGGGCTGTTCGATGGCGGGCTTTTCCTCAGCGGCGGGCAGGGCGGGGAAGGCGTTCTCGGCCAAAAGCTGCTCCAAATCATCGCGCAGGCGGTTCTTCATGCGGCGCAGTGCGGCGATTTTATGCGTTGTATCGGTAACCTGCAATTCCGCTGCGGGGATCGGCTCACCGAACACGATGCGGATCTTGCAGAACAGGTGCATTCTGCCGTCCTTGCTGCCGTAGATGATGCGGCAGGGCACCATGTCGGCACCGGCGGCACCGGCAATGACAAACGCGCCGCTTTTCAAAACGCCCAGCTTACCGGTCTTGGTGCGGGTGCCTTCGGGAAAAATCAACACACCTGTGCCGTTTTTGCACTGCTCGGTCAGGCGCTCCAGCGTGACGGTATCGCCCTTGCCGCGGTCGATGGACACCGCGCCCATGCAGCGCAGAAACCAGCCGGCCAGCGGGTTTTTGAACAGCTCCTCCTTGGCGGGGATGTACAGCCGCCGCCAACTGAAAACCTCGATCAAAATAAACACGGGGTCCAGGTTGGCGATGTGGTTGGCGGCAATAACGTAGGGGCGGCCGTCCTGCACGGACTTCAGATTCTCGCGGCCGATGACCTCAAACCGCCACAAAATGTGCGCCAGAACCCAGACGATGGGCAGCAAAATCCAATACAACAGCATACGTCCGCCCCCTCAGATGCGTTCCAGAATGGTTTTTTTCAGCAGCGCAAAGGTCTGCTCAAAATCAATGTCGCTGGAATCCACCAATACAGCGTCCTCGGCCTGTTTCAGCGGTGCGACGGCGCGGTGGGTGTCCTGATAGTCGCGCTGCTCGATATCGGCCAATACGGTGGCAAAATCGGCGGGCTGGCCTTTTTCTTCCAGCTCCTTGCGGCGGCGCTCGGCGCGGGCTTCGGGGCTGGCGGTCAGGAAAATTTTTACGGTGGCATCGGGCAGAACCACGGTGCCGATGTCGCGGCCGTCCATCAAAATATTTTGTCCTTTCGCCAAATTTCGCTGGGTGTCCAGCAAAAAGGCGCGCACGGCAGGGTGTGCCGACACGGCGGACGCCGCCATGCCCACGGCCTCGGCGCGGATATCGGTGCTGACGTCCTCACCGTTCAGGTAGACATGCTGGCTGCCGTCCTGCAAACGGATGTCCAGCTGAATATCGGGCAGCAGCGCCTGCACGGCGTCGGCGTTTTTGGGGTCAACGCCGCGGCGCAACGCGTACAGACCGATGGAACGGTACATCGCGCCGGTGTCGACGTAGATGTAGCCCAGCTCCTTGGCCAGCCGCTTGGCCAGCGTGGATTTGCCCGCCCCGGACGGGCCGTCAATGGCAATGGAAACCATAGTTTTTTCTCCTTTGTGCGTATAAGATTTGGTTGTGCTTTTGCAAAATTGCGGGTCGCTTTGTTTTTTCGCAATTATTGCTTACCTTCCGGTTGTTCGTAGGGAACGGTCTTGACCGTTCCGTGCGGTCTAGCCAATGGCACGATATACCGTGAAATTGCGCGCCATTCGGCGCGATTTTATGCGCTGCGCGCAGCCAGCGGTGCGGATGGGTCAAGACCCATCCCTACATTACTACCCGGAAAAGGGCTTGTCCCTCAGTCTACGGGACGCATCTATGCGTCCCCTACAAACCAAAGAACAAGGGCAATAAAATGATAGGTTGCACGGCGGGGTGGGGTCACCCCGCCCTACAGGGCAATAAAAATATTGTACCCCCTCGCCCTTGGACGCGCAATTCTTAAAATTTGTGCGCGCACGGCGCGCACTCCTTATTTATTATCTCTTATCTTTTATCTTTTATTTATTCAATCCCTCTCACGGCGGCTTGGGCGGTGCTCCACGCGATCTGCAGGTTGTAGCCGCCGGTGCGGGCGTCCACGTCCAGCACCTCGCCCGCAAAATACAAGCCTTGGCAAATCTTGCTCTGCATCGTCTTGGGATCGACCTCTTTCACATCGACGCCGCCCGCCGTGATGACTGCGTGTTCCTTGTCGCCCAGCGCCGTGACAGGCACCTGCCAGTGCTTGATCAGCTGCACCAACGCCTGTTTTTGCTCCTTGGTCACCTGCGCCGCGCGGGTCGCGGGGTTGATGCCCCACCGCTGCACGGCCACGGGCCGCATGGAATTGGGCAGCAGCTTGGCGATGGCGCCCTGCACGCTCTGCCCGCCCTGCGCCGCAAAATCGCGGGTGATGCGGTCATACAGCGTTTTTTCGTCCAGCGCGGGCTTGAGGTCAAACTCGCAAATATAGCGGTGCTTCGTTATATCTTCAATATAGGTGCTGGCCGAAAGCACCAGCGGACCCGACAAGCCGAAATGCGTAAACAGCGCCTCGCCCTGCTCGGCAAACAGCGGCTTGCCGTCGCACAGCAGGGTCAGCCGCACGTTGCGCAGGGCCAGACCCATCATGCGGCGGCAGGCCGGGTCCGGGCTGATGAGGCTGCACAAACTGGGCTGCGGCGTCACGATGGTATGCCCCGCCTGCCGCGCCAGCTTGTAGCCGCTACCGTCGCTGCCGGTGGCCGGGTAGCTGATGCCGCCGGTGGCGATGAGGGTGTTCTCTGCCCGCAGTGTCTCGCCCCGGTCGGTGACAGCGCCCTTGCAGACGCCA
>USNZ01000178.1 GCA_900556255.1 uncultured Oscillospiraceae bacterium | reverse complement strand
GTGCCGCAATAAAAGCGGGGGTCGTGCCGCAGCAGCCGCCCAGCATCGAAATGCCCGTGGCGGCGTACTCCTGCATTTCGGCGGCAAATTCGGCGGCATTCAGGTTGTAGCTGCCGTCCGGGTTGGGCAGTCCCGCGTTGGGCTTGACAAACACCGGCACCCCGGCGGGGACGCTGCGGCACAGCCGCTTGGCAAAGGGCAAAATCTCCTTGGGACCCAGCGAGCAGTTGATACCCACGGCGTCCGCCCCCAGCCCCACGGCGGTGACGGCGTAGCTTTCCACGGTGCAGCCCGTAAAGGTGCGCCCGCGCGCCTCAAAACTCATGGAGGTGAACACCGGCAGGGTGCAGTTCTCCTTGGCGGCAAGGATGGCGGCCTTCAATTCGTACAGGTCGGTCATGGTTTCCAGAAATACCAGGTCCGCCCCCGCTTCGGTACCCAGCCGAATGACCTCGGCAAAGCGGTCGTAGGCGTCGGCAAAGGCAAGCGTCCCTGCGGGGGCCAGCAGTTCTCCCAGGGGGCCGATATCCAGCCCCACAAGGGCGCCGGTTTCCCTTGCAGCGGTGCGGGCACAGGCAAGGGATGCCTGTATGACCTGCTGCAGGGTATAGCCGCAGCCCGCCAGTTTTTTGGCGTTGGCGCCAAAGGTGTTGGCCAGCAGGATATCTGCCCCGGCGGCGGCGTAGTCGCGGTGGATGGCGGTCAGGGTGTCGGGCATGGTCAGGGCGGCCAGTTCCGGCTTTTCGCCGGGCTGAAGCCCGCGGCTTTGCAGCTGCGTACCCATACCGCCGTCCAGCAGCACAAAGCGGCGGCGGTCAAAAACTTCACGAATCTGCACAGGTGATCCCCCTCTTGAGGTAAGCACATTTATTCTGCAGGTGGCAGGTGGCACAGCCCGCGCGATACCCCGTTACGGGGTGATCGGCGGCACCTAAAATCGCCGTGGTGCTTTTGCGCGGCGAAAGCAGATGCTGCTCGGTGACTGCCAGCCCGCACCCGCGCACGGTGTCGATGGCAAGGCAGAGTTCATCGTTCAGCGCAAGCGGGCAGTCGCCGTAGCCGGGGGCATAGCGCCCGGTCAGGTATAGCCCGCGCTGCTGCAGAAAATACGCCCGCTGCTCTGCCTCCAGATCATCGCAGACCTGCTCCAGCAACACCGAGGCCATGGCGTCGGCGGCGGTTGCCAGCGCAATGTCCGAAAGCTCCAGCCGGCGCAGCAGCTTGTCCAGCTCGCCGCCCAGGGTGGCGGCCATCAGCAGTACATGGCTGCAGCCCTCCAGGTGGCGGCGCAGGTCATTTCCCTGCCCTTCTGTCGGCAGGGCGCTGCGGGGCAAAAGCCGCAGCGCGGCGCGGGGCGTGGCGGCATCCATGACCAGCGTTTCTGCCTTGTCCAAAAGGGCGATGGCGGCGGCATCGGGCTGCCAGCCCGCCGCACCCATATAGCGCAGGGCGGTGGCGCGGTCAATGGCCGCAGGCTTCGGGCGCTGCATTACAGCAGATCCTTGATGCCGTCGTACAGCTTTTCAGCCACAACGGCATCGTTCATGGCGTACAGGTGGACACCGTCGGCACCGCCCTCAATAAGGTCGCGCAGCTGGCGCACGGCGTAGTCGATGCCCGCATCGTACAGGGCGGCGGGGTCGTCCTGCCAGCGGGAGATCATACGGGTAAACTCCGACGGCAGGCTGGCGGAGGACAGCGCCACCGTGCGCTCGATCTGGCTGCGCTTGACGATGGGCATCACACCGGCGGAAATGGGCAGGGTGACCCCCGCGCGCCGCGCCAGATTCAGGAAACGGTAAAAGCAGGTGTTGTCAAAGAACAGCTGGGTCAGAAGATGCTCGGCCCCGGCGCGCTGCTTGATGCAAAGATTTTCCACGTCCTTGCGCAGGGTTTCGCTTTCGGGGTGACCTTCGGGGTAGCAGGCACCGTGGACCGAAAAATGCGGCTTTTTGTATTTGATAAAATGCGTTAAGTCGCTGGCGTGGGCAAAGTCCGGGCTTTCGGGGCGGGCAGGGGTGCGGTCGCCGCGCAGCGCCAGCACGTCCCGCACGCCGATGGCGTCCAGTTGGTTCAGGACCGCAGCGGCGGAGGCCTCGTCGTTGCCCATGCAGATCAGGTGCGCCAAGGCGGGAATGTGCAGCTCGTTCTGGATGAAATCCGCCACCTCCACGGTGGAGACCCCGCCCGCCGAACCGCCCGCGCCGAAGGTGACGCTGATAAAATCGGGGTTCAGCTTTTGCATGGCGGTCAGGGTGGTTTTCATCTTGTCCATCTGGGTGGTCTGCTTCGGGGGGAAACACTCGATGGAAAAAACACAGCGTTTGGTTTGAAACATTTCGGTAATGGTCATAGCGTCCTCCCCGCACTCAGGCGGCTTCTTGTACGGAACTTGCCGTTGTTGCGTCCAAAATCCCGTTATGGTAGGTAAACAACAGTGTACCGGACTCGTCGGTGCGCCAAACCTCGGCACCGACGGCGGCAAAGCTTTGCAGGGCTTCGCGGTGGGGATGGCCGTAGTCGTTGTCAAGCCCACAGCTGACCGCCACGGCGTGGGGGCGGACAAGCTGCAAAAAGGAAAGCGTGTTGGAGGTGGCCGAGCCGTGATGCCCGGCCTTGAACAAATCGGCCCGCAGCGCGGGGCCATAGGTGTCGGCCAAAAGCTGCTCGACCTCCTTTTCGGCGTCGCCGGTGTCCAAAAAACGGAAATCTCCGGCGGCAAACATCGTGCAGAGCGAGGCATTGTTGACGTTGGCAGTCAGCTGCGGGGCGCTTTCGTCCGGCAGCAGCCCGCCATGCAAAACGGTCAGGCTGCCGCTGCCCAGCGGGTAGCTTTGCTCGTTCACGGCGGTGGCGACGGCTGTCCCCTGCCCTTCGGCGGCCTGCAAAATACTGCGCGGCCAGCCGGGCAGGTAAACGTCCGGCGCGGCGGGGATTTCCTCCGGCTGCCAGTACGGCAGCAGCAGGGTTTCCACGGGCAGAGTGTCCAGCACGGCGCGCGCCCCGCCCGTGTGGTCGGCGTGGGGATGGGTCAGCACAAGATAGCGCAGACTTTCAACGCCCAGCTCGTCCAAATCGGCCAGCAGTATGTCGGCGGAATCGGCCGTGCCGGTGTCTATCAGGCAGGCCTCACCGTCTTGCAGCAGCAGTACGGCATCCCCCTGCCCCACGTCCAGCACCAGCACCGCTGTGCTGCCTTGCGGCGGCTGCGGCAGAGGGGCCATCCGGATTTGTGCTGTTTACAATGGTCACAAAAGGCTTATTCATTGCCTTTAACCGGGTTATGACCTTTTCTTCCGCAGACAGGTAATTTTCCCTGGGTATGTCGCTTATGCTACCGTCGGTGGTAACAACCACTCCTATTGTGGAATGTTCCCGAATGACCTTTGCGGTGCCTATCCGAGC
>USNZ01000177.1 GCA_900556255.1 uncultured Oscillospiraceae bacterium | reverse complement strand
GGAAACCGGGGTGCTCCAGCAGGCTCTTGATCTCGCTGCCAAACAGCAGCTCGCCTGCCTCGGTTTTTGTATAATAGAACGGCTTAATGCCAAAAATGTCCCTTGCGCCGTACATTTTGTTGGTCTTGGTGTCCCACACAACAAAGGCAAACATACCGCGCAGCTTGGCTGCCAGCGCGGTGCCGTATTCCTCGTACCCATGCAGGATGACCTCGGTATCGCAGTGGGTGGTAAAGATATGCCCCTTGGCCTGCAGCTCGGTGCGCAGCTCCATAAAGTTGTAAATTTCGCCGTTGAACACCACCACCACGGTGCCATCCTCGTTATACATGGGCTGCTTGCCGGCGGCCAGGTCGATAATGCTCAACCGACGAAAGCCCAGCGCCACAGCCGTCTGCGGGGTGTCTCCGCTGAGGTGGTACCCCTCCATATCCGGGCCGCGATGAATGATACGGTCCGCCATTTTATGCAAGATGGCCTCGCGCTCGGCACGCAGCCCGGTAAAGCCTACAAATCCACACATAGTTTTTATCCTCTCTATGCAAGTAACACAGTTATACATTTTTATATTACCACAACTGCCCGCAAAATAAAAGCCTTATGCGTAAATTTGGCCATTTTGCGGGGCAAATTCCCTATAAAACGGTATGAAATTGCCAAATTTTGTTTTGGGGGTTGCATTTCCTATAAAATTGGTATAGTATATTCCATAGAAATTTACTGGGTATTAAACCCGTTCACAATAGGGAGGTTTTTCTATGAACAGCGCATTGCTGCAAGTCAAGGATTTACAGGTCACAGTAGGGGAGGAGCACAAGGTTCTTCTGGACGGTGTCGACCTGACGGTAAACGCAGGGGAGGTCCATGTGCTTATGGGGCATAACGGGGCAGGCAAATCCACCCTGATGAGCGCCCTGATGGGTGACCCGCGCTACACCGTGACCCGCGGTCAGATTTTGTTCCGCGGGCAGGACGTCACCCACGAGCCTGCCGATGTCCGCGCACGGCTGGGAATGTTCCTGTCCTTCCAGACGCCGGAGGAGATCCCCGGCATCACGCTGGAAAACTTCCTGCGCACAGCGCAAAGCGCGGTAAGCGGGCAGCCCGTCAAGGTCATGGCGTTCCGGCATGAGCTGGCGCGGCAGATGCAGGCGCTGCAGATCGACCCCGCCTACGCCGACCGCTACCTGAACGTAGGGTTTTCCGGCGGCGAGAAGAAAAAGGCCGAGATGCTGCAGCTGCTGATGCTGAAACCCAAGCTGGCTCTGCTGGACGAGACCGACTCCGGCCTGGATGTAGACGCCGTAAAGACCGTCGCCGCAGGGGTGCGCGCCTTCCACAACGTCGACAACGCGCTGCTTATCATCACCCACAACGCCAAAATTTTGGAGGATCTGACCGTGGATTATGTCCACGTTCTGGACGATGCCCGCATTGTGCGCACCGGCAGCGGCGCGCTGGTAAACGAAATTTTGCAGGAGGGCTTTGCCTCGGTAAAGGGGGATGCCGCAAAATGAGGGCTTACGAAACCGAAAAAACCAACGTTGCCGCCGTTGACCGCAGCATCTACGACATCAAGGACGCCGCCAACGCCGCGTTTGAGGTCGGCTCCGGTCTGACGCCGGAAATCGTAGCGCAGATTTCTGCCGAAAAGCACGACCCTGCCTGGATGCGGGACTTCCGCCTGCAGTCCCTGCAGATTTACGACCGCACCCCCGTGCAAAGCTGGGGGCCGGATATCAGCGGGCTGGATATGCGCAACATCGTAACGTATGTGCGCCCCAACACCGCCATGCAGGGCAAATGGAGCGATGTTCCCACCGACATCAAAAACACCTTTGAACGCCTCGGCATCCCGCAGGCAGAGCGCTCAGGGCTGGCTGGCGTGGGCGCGCAGTACGATTCCGAGGTCGTCTACCACAACGTCCGCGCCGAGGTCGCCGCGCAGGGCGTCGTCTACACCGATATGGAAAGTGCCCTGCAGGGCGAATATGCCGAGCTGGTCCGTACCCATTTTATGAAGCTGGTCCCCCCCACAGACCACAAGTTTGCGGCGCTGCACGGTGCCGTGTGGAGTGGCGGCAGCTTTGTGTACGTTCCTGCGGGTGTACACGTGGAAATTCCGCTGCAATCGTATTTTCGGCTCAATGCGCCGGGTGCCGGGCAGTTTGAGCACACGCTGATCATCGTAGAAAAGGGCGCCTACCTGCATTTTATCGAGGGCTGCTCCGCCCCCAAATACAACGTTGCCAACCTGCACGCCGGCTGCGTGGAAATTTATGTCGGCGAAAATGCCCGTGTGCGGTATTCGACCATTGAAAACTGGTCCAAAAACATGTACAACCTCAACACCAAACGCGCCAAGGTCGCGGCGGGCGGCACCATCGAGTGGGTGTCCGGCTCCTTCGGCTCGCACACCTCCTGCCTGTACCCTATGAGCATCCTGCAAGGCGAGGGCGCGCGGATGGAATTTACCGGCATCACATTTGCCGGGGCCGGGCAGGAGCTGGACACCGGTGCCAAGGTGGTACACGCCGCGCCGCATACCACCAGCCATATTTCCACCAAGAGTCTGGCGCGTGACGGCGGCATCTCGAACTTTCGTTCCAGCGTTGTCGTGCTGCCGAACGCCGAGGGCAGCAAATCGAGTGTCAACTGTGAATCGCTGATGCTGGACGACCGTTCGCGCTCCGACACCATCCCTGAAATGGACATCCGCTGCGACAAGGTCGATGTCGGCCATGAGGCGAAGATCGGACGTATCAGCGAGGATGCTGTCTTTTACCTGATGAGCCGCGGCATCTCGGAGGAGGACGCCCGCGCGCTGATTGTAGGCGGCTTTGCCGAGCCGATCGCCAAGGAACTGCCGCTGGAATACGCCGTCGAGATGAACAACCTGATTCATCTGGAAATGAAGGGCAGTATCGGCTAAGACTGCTGCAACATAGGATTGTATAGGTGATTTTTATGAACACAACACTCAACCGCCTGCCGGTACCCACATGGAATCGGCTTGGCGTAAACACTGCCCCTGCGGCGGCTGCACTGCCCGCCGCACCGATCGGCAGCGTGAACACCGCACAGGTCATCGAAAGCCCGCTGCCGACAGGGGTCTGCACCGCCGCACCGGATTTTGCCGATTTTGCGGCCAGCGGCGTCGGTTCCGATGCCGACGCGTGGATACGGCAAAACGCAAATTTTATGCGTCATATCGCAGTAAATGAAACCGTATCCGCGCCGCTTGTGTATGAAACCACGCTGGACGATGCCCACCCGATTACCGTTGGCTATCTGACCGTAGACGCCGCCGCCCACACCCGCCTGACCGTTGTGCAGGTTCTGCGCGGCGATGCCGAAAACGGCGTGGCGGCCTCTCTGGTGCGCATCAACGCCGCCGAGGGCGCCCATGTG
>USNZ01000176.1 GCA_900556255.1 uncultured Oscillospiraceae bacterium | reverse complement strand
GCCCCTACCAGTCCATTAAAACTAAAAGTAAAGCTTTAGAATTACCACGCTACTACACGGGAACCTGAAAATTACCATTTCCCTTTAGCAAGTCGCCCGCCGAGCAGAATAACAGAAAATACAGCGGCAAAAAACAGAAATGTGAGCCAGATTGGGCTTAACACCCACAACCAAGACCACGAAATCAGTCCGGTTATTTTTAGTAGAACTAAAATCATTGTCAAGGCAATGATTGGATCTCTTCCGGATCGATTGTTTCTTTTCTCTGTGTGCATAATAATACCTCCCAATCTCCAGAATCATCCTACCGCAATTTGCAGGGTGGGGTTCCCCCCGCCGAAAACCGTCATTTATCCTTTGCCATCTCCACGGTGGTGGTCGGGAAGGCAAATTCGCACCCGGCGTTTTTCACGGTCTGCATAATCTGCAGGTTCAGGCGGTGGCGTTCCTTCAAATAGTCGGCGTAGGGCAGGGTGGTCAGGTAGACGCGCACCAAAATATCCAGGCTGTAATCGTTGAACTTGTCCAGCGTAACGGTCACACCATTGGGCTGCACGGTGGGCTGGCTCTGCAAAAGCTGCGTTAAATCCTGCGTTAGGCGCTGAATTTTTTCCTCTGTCGTGTCGTAGGTCAGCCCTAAGGTGAACTGCCACAGGCGGCTGGTGCGCTGGTTGGCATTTTGGATATACTCGGCGCAGACCTTGGAGTTTTCTATCGTGATAACGACATTATCCGCATTGCGGATGCGGGTTGAGCGAAAGGAGATATCCTCAACGGTACCCTCAACGTTGCTTAAAATGATATAATCCCCGATGCCGAAGGGATGCTCCAGCACCAGCGTGATGCCGGCAATCAGGCTGGACAAGGTGGACTGCGCCGCCAGCGAAATAGCAAGACCTGCCACCCCGGCACCGGTCAGAAGCCCGGTAACGGGAATGCCCAGCTGATCCAGCGCCGCAATGCCCACAAACACGACGACCAGCACCTTGTAAATATTCTCAAAAAAGCGCCCCATCGTCTTGTTGGTGGCAAGGTCAAGGTGATTCTCGGCGCTGCGCAGCAGCAGGCGGCACATCGGCGCTGCCCGCCACGCGCCGTACCCGATAAAGAAGATCACGCACAGCCTGAAAAGCAGCGCCAGCACGCTGTACACGGGGAATTGTTCGGCAAACTGAACGGGCAGGGCGCGCAGCGCGGCGTACCCCAAAAAGGTGCGCAGCAAAAGGGTAGTGGGCTCCCGGTACGCCTCGGTAAGAATTTGCAGAACCTCCGGCATAAGAGCGTGCAATTTTTGAAGCAGGCTCTTGGCAAAGCGGCGGTAGAGTACGGGCAGCAGGTAGGCGGATGCGCCCAGAATCAACGCGGGCAGCAGCGCCGCCAGCGAAAAGTCAACAGATTCGATCAGCATAGAAAATCCTCCATTTGGCAAGATTATACCATTTTGCTTGCAATTTGTAAATTCTGTGGTATAATCTTTACCAGAAAGTCTGTTTCAGGGCGGGGTGAAATTCCCCACCGGCGGTAAGCGGCGTATGCCGTAAGCCCGCGACCGGCCGCTTTGCGGCCGCTGACCCGGTGCAAATCCGGGGCCGACGGTATAGTCCGGATGAAAGAAACGGAAAGCTGTTTTCTGTGCTTTTTGTTGCGCTCTGCCATCGTTTTTGGCAGGGCGTTTTTGTTTGGCACGGACCTGTCGGAAACGGCCTCCCGAAGTATGAAATCACAAACCGGCTTTCAATACTTTTTATTTGGAGGCATACTTATGCAAAAATCCACCAACCGTACCCGTGTCCTGACCGGAACCGCCATGCTGGGCGCTGTGGCAGCCCTTTTGATGTATCTGGAATTTCCCATTCCCATTATGCCGGCGTTCATCAAGCTGGACGTGTCCGAGCTGCCCGCCCTGCTGGCCAGCTTTGCCTATGGTCCTGTGTCCGGCATTGTCGTCTGCCTGATCAAGAACCTCATCAAGCTGCCCAGCACCTCCACCGCCGCGGTGGGCGAGCTGTTCAACTTTGTGATGGGCGCTGTGTTTGTAGGCACGGCGGGGCTGGTCTACAAGTTCAACAAAAGCCGCAAGGGCGCCATCATCGGTGCGGCGGCGGGCGCGCTGGTTATGGCGCTGGTGTCGGTGCCGTACAACTATTTTATCGTGTATCCGGCGTATGTGACGTTCTACCACCTGCCTCTGGAGGCAATCATCGGGATGTACCAGGCCATCAACCCCGGCGTGGACGGGCTGTTGAGCTGCCTGCTGGTGTTCAACCTGCCGTTCACCTTCTTTAAGGGTGCTTTGGACGCTGCTTTGTGCTTTTTGATTTATAAGCCACTCTCTCCGCTGCTGCACGGACGCCGCTGATTTTGGTACGCCGCACCGCATTTGTGCGACTTTTGGGCAAAAACAGGGATATGTCCGGCACAGCATCGTTGACTTTCTGCCCAATACCTGCTACAATAACACACGTCACAACAGAATAGCAACTTATCAAGAGTGGCTGAGGGAACAGGCCCGATGAAGCCCGACAACCTGCTGTACAGCAAGGTGCCAAGTCCTGCGGGGAACCGAAAGATAAGCGTAACGCGCGCAGTCTTTTGGCTGCGCGCTTTTTTCTTCCTGACAGTTGCCTTTCTGCCCAAGACCACCATATTTTTTATTTTAGGGAGGCAACCAACTATGTCCAAGTTCCTGTTCACGTCCGAGTCCGTCACCGAAGGGCATCCCGACAAGATCTGTGACCAGATCTCCGATGCCATTCTTGACGCCATCCTTGAGCAAGACCCCGGCGCGCGTGTCGCCTGCGAAACCACCTGCTCCACGGGTCTTGTCCACATTATGGGCGAGATCACCACCAACTGCTATGTCGATATCCCCGCCACCGCCCGCGAGGTCGTGCGCTCCATCGGCTACGACCGTGCCAAGTACGGCTTTGACTGCGACACCTGCGGCATCATTACCAACATCGACGGGCAAAGCCCCGACATTGCGCTGGGCACCAACGATGACGTGGCCGGTGCCGGTGACCAGGGTATGATGTTCGGCTACGCCTGTGACGAAACCCCCGAACTGATGCCCCTGCCCATCAGCCTGGCCCACAAGCTGGCCAAGCGCCTGACCGAGGTGCGCAAGAACGGCACCCTGAGCTACCTGCGCCCGGACGGCAAGAGCCAGGTCACCGTGGAATATCAGGACGGCAAGCCCGTGCGCGTGGATACCGTGGTCATTTCCAGCCAGCACAGCCCCGATGTCACGCAGGAGCAGCTGCACGCCGACATCCTGCGCGAGGTCATTCGGCAGGTGATTCCCGCCGAGCTGCTGGACGAAAACACCAAGTATTTCATCAACCCCACCGGCCGCTTTGTCGTGGGCGGCCCGCAGGGTGACTCCGGCCTGACCGGACGCAAGATCATCGTCGATACCT
>USNZ01000175.1 GCA_900556255.1 uncultured Oscillospiraceae bacterium | reverse complement strand
CCGCCACTGGCCGTCCAGCCAGATGCGGGTCAGGTACACACCGGTACAGGGCTGCAGGGCCTCGGCCGGATAGTTCTGATTGATGGTAGGCGTGCCCAGCTTGCCGCTGCCAATGCCCTTGCCGTGGGTCACAGCCCAATCAATGGCGTAGGGCTTGCCCAGCATGGCGTTGGCGTCGTTCAGCCGCCCCTCTTCCAAGGCGGCGCGGATGCGGGTGGACGAGACCGTCTGCCCGCCGTACTGCGCCATGGGGACGATTTCCACCGTGATGCCGTACTTGGCACAAAGTTTGCGAAGCAGCGCGGTATTTCCGACGGCGCGGGCACCAAAGGTGAAGTTGTCGCCGCAAAAGACAGCCTTGGTATGCAGGCACTGCACCAGCACGTTCTGCACAAACTGCTCCGGCGAAAGGGCACGGAACATCTCAAACGGCGGCTCCAGGCAGATTTCCACCCCTGTGTCCGCCATGCGGGCGTGCTTTTGCGCGGCGGACAAAATGCGCCCGCCCTTTAAGGTCTGGCCTTCGGGCAGTTCAAAGGTGAAGGCGGCCGGGGCGCAGCCGTGGGCGGCGGCATACTGCACGGCCGCATCCATCACGGCGCGGTGGCCGCAGTGCACCCCGTCAAAGTAGCCCAGCGCCACGGCACAGCCCTTGGGGGCGCTGATCGGCGTCAAGGTCGCATAGGTTTGCATGTTAATCCCTCTCGCAAAAAAGTTTTTCTACCCGCAGTACGCGGCCCTTGATGACCGCCAGCCCCAGAAAGAGGCCGTCCTTGTCAAAGACACGGTATTTGCCGTCGGGGGCAGGGTAGTGGCTGGTCGGGCAGCCGTTCATCAGGTGGGCCTTTACGCCGTCATTGACCTGCAGGGCGGGCAGCGGCGCAAAGACGGTCTCAATGGGTAAGATCCAGCCGTTTTCGGCCAGTGCACCGCTTTCGGCGGCAGCCAGAATATCCGGCAGGGTGTGGCAGTCGGCAAGGTCGAACACACCCGCCTTGGTGCGGCGCAGTGCCGCCAGCGTGGCGGGCACACCCAGCGCCGTGCCGATATCCTCGGCCAGAACGCGGATGTAGGTGCCCTTGGAGCAGGCCGCCCGAAGGACAAAATCGTTGGGGGCGGGGCTGCGTAAAAGCTCCAGCCCGTGCACCGTGATGGGGCGGGGCGTGCGCTCGACGGTCTGACCCTTGCGCGCGGCCTTGTACAGCGGCTGACCGTTGATCTTCACCGCGCTGTACATCGGCGGCAGCTGCA
This sequence comes from uncultured Oscillospiraceae bacterium, assembly GCA_900556255.1. Classification (GTDB taxonomy): domain Bacteria; phylum Bacillota; class Clostridia; order Oscillospirales; family Ruminococcaceae; genus Gemmiger. The sequence goes on along the minus strand of USNZ01000175.1, from coordinate 2,179 downwards.
TCTGCTCGCCCAGAAAGCGGGGCAGTACAGCCTGCAGCGCCTCGGCCGTAACAGTGGTGTCGGCGGTTTGCAGCGGCGTTCCGGTGATATCGCCGGTGTCGGTGCGCAGACCAAAACGCACCGTAGCTTCGTAGGTTTTGTCGTGGTCAAGCTGGCGGTCGGCGGCCGCGGTGGCTTTGCCGATAAACACGGCGAGCACACCGGTGGCCATAGGGTCCAGTGTGCCCGAGTGTCCCAGCTTGCGTGTGCCCAAAGCGCCGCGCAGCTTGGCCAGCACATCAAAGCTGGTCCAGCCGCTGGGCTTATCCACGAGTAAGATCCCGTTTGGCATTGGCATAGACAGGGTTCCTTTTCTGTTGTGGGGCCGTGGCGTTATTCCGCCGCGCGGTCCAGTTCTTTTTTGACTTCTTCCAAAATGGCGTGCTTGGCGTTGTCCAGATTGCCGCTGATCTCACAACCGGCAGCGCGGGGATGCCCGCCGCCGCCCAGACGCCGCGCAATGCTGCAGGCGTTGGTGTTGTGGCCGGTGCGCACACTGATTTTGTAGCTGCCGTCCTTTTGCTGGCGCAGCGTCAGGCCGACCTCCACGCCGTCAATGGAACGCGGCAGGCTGGTCAGATCCTCCAGCTCGGCACCGTCGACACCGGAGGCCCGAATTTGATCCCAGGTCAGGCAAATCAGGGCGCAGCGGTCGTCGTAGTAAAATTCCAGGCTTTCCAGCGCCAGCCTTTCGGCGGTGATGCGCGCGTGGGAACGGCACTCAAACAGCCGTTCATTCAGGCTTTCCACATCGGCGCCCGCGTCGATCAACGCGGCGGCGGCGCGGTGGGTCGCTGCCGTGGTGTTGGTAAAGCGGAAGCAGCCCGTGTCGGTGGCAAGGCCGGTGTACAGGCAGGCCGCAATATCGGGGGTAAGCTCAACGCCCATGGCAGGGATCAGCGAGGTCAGCAGCTCCGCAGCGGCGGCAGCCTCCGGCTCGACGAGCGTTTCCACCGCAAAGCCGCTGTTGGAGCCGTGATGGTCGATGCAAAGGTCGACGTGCTCGGCATAGTCCTGGATATTGTTGCGGTCACCGAACAGCTGGATGCCGGCCACGTCCACCGCCACCACAAAGGCGGGTGTGTAGCTGCCGTCAAACAGCGGAATGGGCATATAGCTGTACATAGCAGGGATAGGATCGCTGCACAAAACGGACGCCGTTTTGCCAAGGCGCTGCAATGCCAGACAGAGTGCCGTGCCCGAACCGATGGTATCACCGTCGGGGTTTTTGTGGCACAGGATCAGAATGTCATTGGCGCCCAGCAGGCGGGAAATGACAGTATCACGATCCACGGTTAAGTTCATAGGACTCCTCTTTTCTAGGCAGGCGGCCGCGGTTACTCGGCGTCGTCGCTGTCCTGGCCGGAAATATCCAGTTGTTCCAGCAGTTCGTTAATATGGGCAGCGTAGGCTGCGCCTTCGTCGGTCACAAACACAAAGCGGGGGGCTTTGCGGATGTGCATGCGGCGGCTGACCTCGGTGCGAACATGGCCGCTGGCCTTGTTCAGCGCCTTGACCACAGGGGCGGGGCCGCCTTCACGGCCCATCACGCTGATGTACACCTTGGCCTGATCCAGGTCAGGGGTGACGTCCAGACGGGTCACGGTAAGCAGACCGCCGTTCACGCGGGGGTCTTTCATCTCACCGATGATGGCGATGATCTCGCGTTTCATATCCTGAGCCATACGGCCGTGGTTTTTGGTAGGCATAGTTTCCTCGGTTTCTCCCCGCAAGGGGGTAAAAGAGAGTTAGGAGTTTAGAATACCGCAGGGTTAGTCGCGGTATTCTTCCATCTTGAAGCACTCGAATACGTCGCCCTCTTTGATGTCCTGGAACTTGTTCAGGGTGATGCCACACTCGTAGCCTTCGGCCACTTCCTTGGCGTCATCCTTGAAGCGTTTCAGGCTGGCGATGGAATCCTCGCAGATGACGATGCCGTCACGCACCAGACGCAGCTGGGCATCGCGGGTGATCTTGCCGTCGGTAACGCGGCAGCCGGCAACGGTACCGACGCTGGAGATCTTGTACACCTGGCGGACCTGTGCCTCGCCCAAGGCAACCTCGCGCACCTTCGGGGCCAGCATGCCCTTCATAGCGTCGGAAACATCGTTGATGGCGTCGTAGATGACGCGGTACATAC
>USNZ01000174.1 GCA_900556255.1 uncultured Oscillospiraceae bacterium | reverse complement strand
GTCAGCCCCAACCACCTCAGCGCCTGCATCAAAAAGTCGGAGGGGGAGACCTTCATCAACATTCTGGTGCGCCGCCGCATGGAGACTGCGCAGGAGCTGCTGCTGACCACCGACCTGCAAATTCAGGAGATCGCCCGCCGCTGCGGCTACATAGACCAGCATTATTTCAGCTACTGCTTTAAGAAATACAGCGGCACCTCGCCCGTGGCCATGCGCCGCGCCCGCAATGAGGGGAACACCTGATGCGCCCGCCGCGCACAGCGCAGTTGGTTGCTGCGCTGATTTCAGCATTGTCGCTGCTGGTGCTGACCCTGTGCACGGTTCTGTTTCTGCGCAGCTACCGCAGCAGTATTATTGAAGCGGCCCGCACCAACAGTGCCCAGGCGGTCAGCCAGGTGGTGGGCAGCGTCGGCGGTTATGTCGATTCGCTGGAGGGGGCCGTGGACATCGTGACCTCCCACTTGGACGAGAAAGAAACCGCCCGTGACGCATTTTTGGCAGCTTTCCTGACAGCCCGCCCCGAAATTGCCGCCATAACCGTCTATGACGAAAACGGCGAACTGCTGAACTGCTGGGCGCAGGACGGCCGTACCCCGCGCGAGGATATCGTGCGCAATCTTTCGTTTGATTTGAAAACCGCCAAGCGGCTGGGGCGGGGCTATATCAGCCCCCCGCATGTCGAGTCTATCTTTACCGGGTACTACCCGTGGGTCGTTTCGGTCGTGCGCCGCATACCGGACGGCGGGCAGCGGTGCTGGGTGTCCATTGACATCAGCTTTAAGGAGCTGGCAGGCACCATCAGCGGGGTCGGCATCGGACGCCACGGCTATTGCTATCTGATGGACGAGCGCGGCAATATGGTCTACCACCCCCAGCAGCAGCTGTTGTATGCCGGGCTGAAAAAAGAGGAGGCCGGGCGTCTGGCCTGCATCGGGGACGGTACGTATGTCGAGGACACCGTCATTTACAGCGTCAAGCGCGTGCCGGGCAGCCCCTGGCGCGTAGTCGGCGTCAGCTATGTCGATGAAACCGTAAACGACAGCTTCTGGCAGATGTTCCGCATCGCTGTGGCTACGGCCGCCCTGATCTTTGTCATGGCGCTGGCGGCAGGGCTTGTGCTCTCCCGCTATTTGAGCCGCCCACTGCAGGAGCTGGAAAGCGCCATGGAACAGTTTGAGCGCGACGCCGACCGCTTTGCCTATCTGCCGGTGCGCGGTACGCGTGAGGTGCAGAATCTGTCGGATTCCTTTGCCCACATGGTGCGGCGCATACAAAAGCTGATGACCACCGTGCGCGAGGAGGAGGTCATTCTGCGCAAAACAGAGCTGAAGGCCCTGCAGGCGCAGATCAACCCACATTTTCTGTACAACACGTTGGATTCCATTGCCTGGATGTGCGAGCGCGGCAAAAATGCCGATGCCGTTGAGATGGTTCACGCGCTGGCGCAGCTGTTCCGCATCAGCATCAGCCGCGGACACGAGCTGATCCCCATTGAAAAGGAATTGCAGCACGCCGAGGCGTATCTGCGCATCCAGAAATTCCGCTACAAAAATCAGTTTACCTACCACTTTACCGTGGACGAAAGCTGTGTGCACTGCCTTTGCAACAAGATCACCCTGCAGCCCATCATCGAAAATTCCATCGTGCATGGGCTGGATCTGATGGTCGACGCCGGGCACATTGAAATCACCGTCAAGCCGGACGGCGAGGACATTCTGCTGATCGTCGAGGACGACGGCATCGGCATGGAACCGGAACAGGTCAGCGCCTTGCTGCAGAACGAGCCGAGCGACCGCACAGGCATCGGCGTCAAAAATGTCAACGACCGTCTGCGCATCTATTTTGGCCCTGAGTACGGGATCTCCATCCGCAGCGCCCCCTATGAGGGAACGACCGTGACGATACGCACACCCCGTGTGCCGGAGGATAGGGAGGCCGAATATGATAAAACACGTTAAACGGCTGCTGCCGGCGATGCTGGCACTGCTGCTGGCCGGCTGTGCCGCGATTCCGCAGGATGCACCCACGAGCCGATACAAGGTAGCGCTGATTGCAAAGTCCACGGGGATGGAGTTCTGGAACTCTGTCTTTACGGGGGCACAGGCGGCCGCCACCGAATATAATATCGAACTTACCGTCACCGCGCCCGACGACGAGGAGGACTATAAGACCCAGAACACCCTGATTGAGAATGCCGTGGAGGAGGGTGCCAGGGCCATCATCTTCTCCGCCATTGACTACGAGGCCAACGCCGCCGCCATTGATGCCGCTGCGCAGGCGGGGGTTCTCATCATCAATATTGACTCGCAGGTCAATTCCGAGCATGTGTCGGCCTACATCGGCGTCGACAACTACGGTGCCGGGCGTATGGCTGCCCAAAGTGCGCTGGACGGGGTATCGGGGCAGCTGCGCGTCGGTCTGGTCAACTACGAGGTCAACGGTGCCAACGGCCGTGACCGCGCCGCCGGTGCCTGCGACGCCTTTGAGCAAAGCGGACGCGCCGAGGTCATTGCCACAGTGCAGACGCATCCCAATTCCGAGGATGCCCGCCGCGATGCACTGCAAATGCTGCGCGACCACCCGGAGATCAATGTGCTGATTGCGCTCAACGAGCCGAGCAGCGTCGGCACCGCCCGTGCCGTGCACCAGATGCAGCGCGCAGACGATTTGTGGCTGGTCGCCTTTGACTCCAACTTGGAAACCGTAGACGCACTGCAAAACGGTGCCGTCGATGCGCTGGTGGTGCAGAACAGCTATTCCATGGGCTACTTCGGCGTGCAAAGCGCTTACCGGCTGCTGGCAGGGCAGGGGAGCAGTGTGGACACCGACAACGTTGCCTCTGCCGCGGTCATCACCCGCGACAACATGTTCGCCATGGACAACCAGCGGGAATTGTTCCTGTTTGAGTAAGCAGACCGCAGCCTGATTTTGCAAAATTCTTTCATTTTTCACCGCCTTTTTTCACGGGGCGGTGATTTTTTACCCTTATTTTTGATAGATTTCTTACAAAATTGCATCGATTATAACCGTTTTGTCATTTTTGATGGTCAACCTGCACAAAGAACATGTTGAATAGTTAGGCAATCTGTTTAACAAGGTGTTTTTTTCCCCTTTTGGTCGGTGAAATTTCACCTTGTTTTTTCACCCCTTCCCGTGTATTATAATAACTGTCATCAGGGCCGCACCTCTACAAGCGGTCCGCAAAAAAACCACTGCAAAAAGAAGGAGAAACAATTATGAAGAAATTGGCTTCTATCGTACTGGCCGGCTGCATGGCCGTATCCCTCGCCGCTTGCGGCGGCGCTGCTTCCTCCAGCGCTCCCGCTTCCTCTTCTGAGGCTGCTTCCGCAGCTCAGAGCGCCGCCGAGAGCGCAGCTGAGAGCGTTACCGAGGCCACTCAGGGCGGCAAGGTCGGCGTCTGCATCTACAAG
>USNZ01000173.1 GCA_900556255.1 uncultured Oscillospiraceae bacterium | reverse complement strand
GCAGCCCCCAGATGAACTTCCTGGACGGCACCCTGAAGAAGAACGGCGACCAGTTTGTTGTTGACCTGGCCGGCACCGATATCCCCCTGCCCACCGAAAAGACCGCCGACGGCAAGCTGGACGCTTACGTTGGCAAGACCCTGAAGGTCGGCATCCGTCCTGAGGACATCAAGGACGACGAGGAATTCCTCGAAAAGCATCCCAACAGCCATATCAACACCGAGGTCGAGGTTTCCGAGCTGATGGGCGCCGAGATCTACCTGTACATGACCTATCAGGGTCAGAACCTGATGGCTCGCGTTGCCCCCACCTCCAAGAGCCGCCGCGGCGACAAGATCACCGTTGCTTTGGACACCAACAAGATCCACCTGTTCGATCCCGAGTCCGAGCTGACCCTGCTCAACTAATTGCTGTGAATTAAGCAATATCGGCGGTTCCGTGTAAAGCGGAACCGCTTTTTTGCAGTACAGCGTCTATTCCGTTCGACAAAGGAGGCCGACCCCTATGCAGATCACCGACCTTTTGCAGCCGGAGCATATCCGGCTGCACAGCACCGCGGCGGACCTGCCTGCCGCCGTGCACGCCCTGTGCGGCTTGCTGGCGCAGGACGATGCCGTGCAGGACGCTTCCCTGCTGGAACAGGACGTTCTGGCGCGGCTGGCGCAGGGCTGCGTGTGCATGGGCAACGGCCTGGCCGTGCCGCACGCCAAAACGGCGGCGGTGCGCAAGGCGGCGCTGGCGGCCATCACGCTGGAGCAGCCGATTTGCTGCCCCACGCCGGACGGCGAGCCTGTTGACCTGCTGTTTTTGATCGCCGCACCCGAGGGGGAAAACGACCTGCATATCCGTGTGCTGGCCGCGCTGGCGGGACTGCTGGTGGACAAGGACTTCTGCCGCACCCTGGCGGCGGCGCAGACGCCGGAGCAGTTCCGCACCTGCATTGCCGAAAAAGAAAACGCAGAGCCGCCGCAGCCGAAGGCCAAAAAGGGTCGGAATATCCGGCTGCTGGCTGTCACTGCCTGCCCCAACGGGCTGGCACACACCTATATGGCCGCCGAGGCGCTGAAAAAAAGCGCCGACAAATACGGCATTGCCATAAAAATCGAGACCAACGGCGCGGGCGGCGTGGAAAACGAGCTGACCCCCGCCGACATTGCCGAGGCCGACGGCATCATCATCGCGGTCAACCGCGCGGTGCCCACGGCGCGGTTTGTGGGCAAAAAGGTGGTCAACACCTCGGCGGACGAGGCCATTCGTGAGCCGGAAAAGCTGCTGGAAAAGGTGCTTTCGGGCAAGGCGGAGATCTACCGCGGGGGCGAGGGTATGCGCAACCGCAACCGTGCGGAGATAGCCAACGAGTTTTACCGCCATCTGATGTACGGTGTATCGCACTTTATACCCTTTGTCGTGGCGGGCGGCATCAGTATGGCGCTGGCTATGCTGGTTGTGCACTTGGGCGGCCCGGGGGAACTGGCTGCTATGCTGAACACCGTCGGCAAAACGGCCATGACGATGATCTACCCTGTGCTGGCGGCGTTTATCGCCCGCAGCATCGGGGATACCGCTGCCTTTATGCCGGGCCTGATGGGCGGGTATCTTGCGCAGCTGGGCACTACCATTTACAGTGAAAGCGACTGGATCTCCAGCGGCTTTGGCGGGGCGTTGGCAGCGGGCTTTGCCGCAGGTACGCTCGTCCGATTTTTGACCACCAGGCTGCCCAAGTTGGGCAAGGATCTGGATCATATCCGCAGCAGTATACTGATCCCGCTGCTCAGTCTGCTGGGTATCGGCGCGCTGATGGTATATGCCGTCAACCCCGTATTGGGGCAGGTCAACCATTGGCTGGACGCCACGCTGGAGAGTATGCGCGGCGGCAGCCGATTGGTGCTGGGCTGTGTGCTGGGCGGCATGATGGCCACCGATTACGGCGGGCCGATCAACAAGGCCGCTTATGTCACAGGTACATTGGCGCTGGTAAGCGGCCAGCAGGATGTTATGGCGGCGGTCATGGCGGGGGGCATGGTGCCGCCGTTGGGCGTTGCGCTTTCCTGCCTGCTGTTCCCCGAAAAGTTCACCCAAGAGGAGCGCCGCACCGTGCCGCAAAACCTCGTGATGGGAGCTTCCTTCGTTACCGAGGGCGCGCTGCCCTTCGCCCTAAAAGACCCGCTGCGGGTCGTGCCCGCCTGCATGGCGGGCAGTGCGCTGGCGGGGTGTCTGGCGGTCATGACCCACTGTTCCTGCCCCGCACCCCACGGCGGCGTGTTTTTGCTGGCGGTCATGGAAAACCCCCTTGGGTTCATTTTGGCCAACGCGGCGGGCGCGCTGCTGACGGCGGTGATTCTGGGCGTTACCAAAAAGGATGCCCCTCAGGAATGACGGACCTCGCACCCGGGGAAGTAGTACAGCAAAATCTCCTGCCAGGTGCGCCCCTGCTCGGCCAGGGCTTTGGCGCCGTACTGGCTCAGCCCTACGCCGTGTCCGTAGCCGTGCGTTGTAAAACAAAACGATGTTCCGTTATATTCAACGGAAAAACTTGCGCTGCGCAGATGAAATGCGCGGCGCATTTTTGTGCCCGAAACCGCCGTACCGCACACCGTCTGTGCGGTGATATACCCTGCGTCATCCCGCACGGCGTCCCCAAACCATGCGGCAGGGTCATTGCCCGGCTCCAATTCCAGGGAGGTCAGCACGGCACTGACCTGCTCGGGGCTGTATTCCACGGTGGTCTCGTAACCGTCGGCGGCAAGGTCGGCGGGGGAGGGCACCCCCTGCAGATAGGGCAAGGCGGTCTCCCAGACATTCTGGCTGGCCTCGGTGTGCCCGGCGCTGATGCTGTGGTAACAGGCCGCAGCGGGGCTGCCATCGTAGGTCAAAACGCTGTTGCCGACCGTTTGCGCCGCCTGCACAAGCAGGGCATGGAATCGCTCATAATCGTCGCCCCAGCGAGCTTTTAATACGTCGGGGTCTGTCCAGCCCAGACACTGCGCGCTGTTGACCTGCAGGGGGGTGTCGCCCAGCGCCAGCGCGTAGCTGTGCCCGGCGACCATCTGGGCGCACAGGGCGGCGGCGGGCCATTCCGGCGGCATCTCGCAGGCGGCCAGCCCCACCAGAAATTCCTGCAGCGGCAGTGTGCGCTCCTGCTGTATTGCGGCGTCCCAAACGGTCACCGTGCCGTCGGCAGGTGTTGCTGACGGGGTGGCTGCGGGCAGCGGCGGCAGGGTCGGTTCTGGCAAAGGCTCGGGCGCGGGGACAATGGCAGCGGGGCGGGGCAGCAGCAGTACCGAAAGGGGAAGAAAAAACGCCAACAGCAGGGTAAGAGGCACGACGCCGAAACTCTTTTTCACGGCAAACGCTCCTTGTACTTGAAAAAACTCGGCTGCGGCGGTACAATATTTTATGGCAATACCGCATAATTCTAAGTGCCGATACGGCGAGCGAGGTGCGGC
>USNZ01000172.1 GCA_900556255.1 uncultured Oscillospiraceae bacterium | reverse complement strand
CAGCGTGCTGGGCTGCAACCTGGGCATGTTCTACAAGCGCCGCGATTACAGCCGCGTCGTCAACGGCCGCAACCCCATTGTCGCGCATGAGTACCTGGGCGAAAGCGTCAAGGACAAGGACGTCTTTATTGCAGACGATATCATCGCCTCCGGCGAGTCCATGCTGGACATCGGCTATGAGCTGAAGATGCGCGGTGCCCGCAACATCTTCACCTGCTGCACCTTCCCGCTGTTCACCGCCGGTCTGGAGAAGTTCGATAAGGCTTACAACGACGGCATCATCAAGGCGGTTCTGGGCACCAACCTGACCTACCGCAAGCCCGAACTGCTGCAGCGCGAGTGGTACTACGATGTGGACGTGTCCAAGTACACCGCCTACTTCATCGCTGCCATCAACCACGACAAGAGCGTTTCCAGCATCATCGATCCCATGACCAAGATTCGCACCCTGCTGGATTCCCACGGTATCCCCATGGGCGGCGAGCAGTAATTTTCTGTTGCTGAAACTATCCCTCGGCTCGCTTCGGCGGGCCGATTTTTGTTGCAGAATCCGCACGGTGCGAGTATAATGGATTTAGCCATCTAGAAGGGGGTATTTGTCATGCTGCCTATTGAAAAGTTACAGCAGAAAATTCAGGGCAAGAAAGTTGCCTTTATCGGTGCGGGCGTCAGCCACAAGCGCTGTCTGGAACAGTTTGTGGAGATGGGCGCGCAGGTCACGCTGTGCGACCAGAAAAAATCCATAGAGGAATTCGGAGACTACGCCGAGACCCTGCGCCGCCTGAACGTCAACCTGAGCCTGGGCGAGCACTATACCGACGGCTTTGCCGGGCAGGATATCATCATGCGCACGCCGGGCTACGAGTATTATAAGCCCGAATTGCAGGCGGCGCTGCGGGCAGGCACGACCGTGACCAGCGAAGTGGAGCTGTTTTTTGAGCTTTGCCCCTGCGAGATCGTGGCGGTGACCGGCTCGGACGGCAAGACCACCACGACCACGCTGATTTCCAAAATGTTTGAGGCTGCCGGACGCAGGGTCTTTTTGGGCGGCAACATCGGCGCGGCGCTGCTGCCCCAGCTGGCAGATGTGACACCGGACGCCGTGGCGGTGGTCGAGCTGTCCAGCTTCCAGCTGATCAGTATGCGCACCAGCCCCAAGGTGGCCGTTGTGACCAACGTTACGCCCAACCACCTGGATCACCACAAGGATATGCAGGAATATGTCGATGCCAAGCGCAATATTTTGCTGTGGCAGGTGCCGCCCTGCCGTGCCGTGCTGGGCTTTGAAAACGACATCACCCGCGCAATGCAGAGCGACTGCAAGGGCGAGCAGGTCTGGTTCACCCGCCTGCACGAGACCGATAACGGCGCTTTTCTGCGCGCGGAGGACGACACCCTTTGCTATGCCGAGAACGGCGTGGTAACGCCCATTATGCCCCGCACCGACATCAAGCTGCGCGGCCTGCACAACGTCGAAAACCTGCTGGCGGCCATCGCCGCTGTCTGGGGCCGTGTTCCTGTGGAGGCTATGCGTCAGGTCGGCTCAACCTTTACGGGCGTGGAGCATCGCATCGAGCCGGTGCGCGTGCTGGACGGCGTGACCTACTACAACGACTCCATCGCGTCCAGCCCCACCCGCACGATCGCGGGGCTGCGCAGCTTTGACCGCAAGATCATTCTGATTGCGGGCGGCTACGACAAAAAAATTCCCTACGAGCCGCTGGCCCCTGAGATCATCGCCCACGTCAAGGTGCTGGTGCTGATGGGCGCGACCGGCCCCCGCATCGAGAAGGCTGTGCGCGAGCATCCCGATTTTGACGCGGCATCGCTGGAAATTCTGCATGCCGACAATATGCGCCACGCCGTAGAGCTGGCCCGCGCCGCCGCCAAGGCGGGGGACATCGTCAGCTTGTCCCCGGCGTCGGCCTCCTTTGACCTGTACCCCAACTTTGAGGTGCGCGGCCGTGATTACAAGGCTATCGTCAACAGCCTGACCTGAACCGCGCCGCGAGGAAACTATGATAACATCTGCCACCCCCCCCGCGCAGCAGGCGGAATTTGCCCGCCGCATCGCAGGCAAGCCCTATTTTGCCGCCGTTATGGGAACGGCGCTGACGCTGTTCGGGCAAAAACCCGGCAGCGGCTGGTCGTTTTATCTTTATCCGTGCGGGGCGCTGGCACTGCGCGGCGGTACGGCTACACTGTGCGGGGCACAGCCCGATGCCGACACCGCCGAGGAATTGCAGAGCTTTCTGCAATTTGTGCGGGCAGACCGCGTTGTGTCGGAAACGAAGCTGCCCTTCGGCAGCGAAACCCCGCCGCTGACGCTGTGGAAACTGCCCAAGGGCTGTACATTGCCCTTGCCGCCGAATCCGCCCGCCGCCCTGACACTGACCGAACAGCCCGCCATGCTGCCGGTCAGTCGGCTGGCATTTGCGGACGAAGCAGAGGCCGACGCCTTTTACTCGGCCGCCTGCACGGCCATGGCCCACGGCATCGGCTGCTGCCACGCGCTGCTGCACAATGGTGCGCCCGTTTGCGCGGTGGGCTGTTACAGCCAAAGCAAGACCGAAAGCTACATGTCGGCGGGCATCACGGCGCCCGCCTGGCGGGGCAGGGGGCTGGCCGGCTGGCTGATCGTGCGCATGGCCAACGGGCTGACACAGCAGCGCGACGCAGCGTTTGCCTGTGAGGAAACGCTGAACGCCTTTTACCGTCGGCTTGGATTTACACAAAACGGCATAATTCAACAATATATTACAGATTGGAATACCTTATGATCGAACAATTCTACGACCTGAAACCCGAAGTTCTGGCGCTGGATAAGCAGGCGCTGACCCTTTGCCGTGAGCAGTTCGCCCGCGTGGAGGAGATCCGCGACTATAACCAGCTCAAAATGCTGCGCGCCTTCACCGATTGCGGCGTTGAAGCCCGCCATTTCTGGGGCAGCAGCGGCTACGGCGTCTGGGACGACAGCCGCAATAAGCTGGAGGAGGTCTTTGCCCGTTGCATGGGGGCCGAGGCCGCACTGGTGCGCCCGCAGTTTATGAGTGGTACCCACACGCTTACGGTGGCGCTGTTTGGCCTGCTGCGCACGGGCGACACCCTGCTGGCCGCCACAGGCCGCCCCTATGACACGCTGGAGGGCGTCATCGGCATCGGCGAGGCGGGCAAGGGCTGCGGCACCCTGCGGGAGTATGGCGTACACTACGACGAGTGCCCGTTGCTGCCGGACTTTACGCCCGACTACGCCTGCATCGCCGAAAAGGCCAAGACCGCCACGGTGGTGCACATTCAGCGCAGCCGCGGCTACACCCAGCGCAATGCGTTTGATTTGGCCACGATCGAAAAGGTCGTGCAGACGGTGCGCGGCGTCAACGACAAGGCTGTCATCTTCGTGGACAACTGTTACGGCGAATTCACCCAGATCCGCGAGCCGCTCGCTGTG
>USNZ01000171.1 GCA_900556255.1 uncultured Oscillospiraceae bacterium | reverse complement strand
ATAACTTCCTGTTCTCGGACACGATTGCCCACAACATCGGCTTCGGCGTGGACGATGCCACGCCCGAACGCATCGAGCGCGCGGCAGAACTGGCCGACGTGCGCGACAACATTGTGGATTTCAAGGACGGCTACGAGACCGTTCTGGGTGAGCGCGGCGTGACCGTCTCCGGCGGGCAGAAGCAGCGCATTTCCATCGCCCGCGCCCTGTTGAAGGACGCCCCGATTTTGATTTTGGACGACTCTGTCTCGGCGGTCGACACCCGCACCGAGCAGATCATTCTGGATAACCTGAAACAAAGCCGTGCGGGCAAGACCACGCTGCTGATTGCCCACCGTATTTCTACGGTGGAGCGCATGGATAAGATCGTCTTTTTGGAGGACGGCAGGGTCGAGGCCGTGGGCGCGCACGACGAGCTGTACGCGACCTGTGCCGAGTACCGCCGCATGGTAGACCTGCAGCGGCTGGAGGACGAAGTGGGAGGTGACGACAATGGCTGATATCAACCCGCTTTTGCTGGTCGGGGCCGTTATCGGCACCGTGACGGCGCTGCTGCTTGCCGCCTATGCCTGTGTGCAGGACAAAAAGACCGCTATGGGCTTTGAACGCCACATGCCGGACGGCGAAATTCTGCGCCGCCTGTTCGCCTACGCCAAGCCGTACCGCGCAAAATTTGTGGTGGTTCTGTTTTTGATGCTGTTCTCCATCGCGTATGACATCATCGCCCCGCTGATCGTCGGTGCGCTGGAGGAACTGGTAGCCGGCGAATTTGTGCTGTCCCGCCTGTTTGCGGGGGTGGCCGTTTATGCGGGGGTGCTGGTGTTCTCGATGGGCAGCACCTATTTGCAGGCCGTTATTTTGCAGCGCGTCGGGCAGCGCATTGTGTCCGACCTGCGCGAGGACTTGTTCACCCACATTGAATCGCTCTCCCACGAGCAGCTCAACGAGATTCCCGTGGGCAAGCTGGTGACCCGCGTCACCAACGACACCAACGCCATCTCGATGATGTTCACCAACCTGTTGGTCAGTTTGTGCAAAAACGCCTTTGTCATTTTGGGCATTTTGGCAGCCATGCTCTGCCTGAACTATGCCCTGACGCTGATGGTGCTCTGCTTTGTGCCGTTTATCGTGATTTTCACGGTGATTTTCCGCAAATTTTCCCGCCGCGCCTACCGCAAGGTCAAGGACGCGACCACCGACATCAACACCTACCTGTCCGAGAATCTGTCCGGCATCAAGGTGACGCAGATTTTCGGCCGTGAGGACGAAAAAATGTCGGAGTTCCGCGAAAAAAGCCGCCGCCTTGCCAAGGCCTCGCAGGAGCAGATCTTCGTGTTCGGCGTGTTCCGCCCGCTGGTGTACATGCTGTACATCTGCTGTATTCTGTGCCTGTTCTACCTGGGCGGCACGGGCTGCCTGGACGGCGTGACCTTCTTCGGGCAGGCCATCACGGGCGGCACCATCGTGACCTTCTATATGTACATCTCCAAGTTCTTTACCCCCATCCAGAACCTGGCCGAGCAGTTCAACTGGCTGCAATCGGCGCTGGCCTCGTCGGAAAAGGTGTTTTCTATCATGGACATTCCGCCCAAAATGGTGGACGCACCCGATGCCATTGAGCTGGACGAGGTGCGCGGCGAGATCGAGTTCCGGGACGTCTGGTTCAGCTATGTGCCCGGCGAATGGGTGCTGCAGGGCGTGTCCTTCCATGTGGACCCGCGCCAGACCGTGGCATTTGTCGGCTCGACCGGGTCGGGCAAAAGCACGATTTTGTCGCTGATCTGCCGCAATTACGAGTTCCAGAAGGGCGAGATTTTGATTGACGGCATCGACATCCGTAAAATCAAAATTTCTTCGCTGCGCCGTCATTTCGGGCAGATGCTGCAGGACGTGTTCCTGTTTTCGGGCACGATCCGCAGCAACATTGTCCTGCGGGAGGAAGGCATCCCCGACGAGGAGATCCTGCGCGTCTGCCGCTATGTCAACGCGGACAAGTTCATTGAAAAGCTGGACGGCGGTCTGGACGAGGAAGTGCGCGAGCGCGGCAACAACTTCTCTGCCGGGCAGCGGCAGCTGCTGAGCTTTGCGCGGGTCATCATCCACAAGCCGAGCGTTATGATTCTGGACGAAGCAACGGCCAATATCGATACCGAGACCGAGCTGCTGATCCAGGACTCGCTGGAAAAAATGCGCACCGTCGGCACGATGCTGATCGTGGCGCACCGCCTGTCCACCGTGCAGCACGCCGACAACATCATCGTGCTCAGCCACGGCAAAATTCTGGAGCAGGGCAACCACCAGCAGCTTTTGGCAAAGCACGGCCGCTATTACCAGCTGTACACCCTGCAATATCACAAGGAACAGCTAACAAAATAAAGGAGGCACACAATGAGTGCAATTTTAGCCGTATGCGGCGATTCCTTCTGCGCGATGGTCAGCGACGGCCGCTTTGTGGAGGAGCCTATCGTTGACAACAAGCCCCATATCCTCAAGGACGATCTGCCCAAGGTGCGCAAGGTCAACCGCAACGTGGCGGTGGGCTTTGCGGGCGACACGCTGGCGGCGGTGCAGGTCATCAACGCGCTGGACGCCTACGACACCCAGTACCTGACGCTGGAAAAAATTGTCAAGATCCTGCGCGAAAAAGCGCTGACCGTGACCGCACAGCCCGTCGGTGTGCGGCTGCTGGTGGGCGGCCGCAACCGCAAGGGGCAGTTCTGCCTGACGATGCTGGGCAGTGCCGAAAACTACGAGCCGCAGACCCAGTTGGCCCGCCCCGGCGCCTATTTGATCGAGGGGGCTTGCTCCCACACCGACATTGCCCCCCTGCTGGAGCAGCACGTTAAGCCGCAGGCCGCCGCATGGCGCAGCCTGGACGACATCGCCCATACGCTGGATGCCTGCATTGCCACGGTGGCCGAGAGCGACCACAGTGTCAATACCGAGTATTTCCGCGCGTTGGTTATGTAAGGGCTGCCACCGTCAAGGAACTGATGGCGTAAGCTGACATTATACCACGAAAAACAGCGCCGTACCCGCCAAGGGTACGGCGCTGCTGTTTTTGCGGGGAAAACCGCTTGGTGGCTTCCCCCTTTGGGGGAAGCTGTCACCGCAGGTGACTGATGAGGGGGCGTCTGCCGGACATTTCCCCCTCATCCGGCGCGTTCCGCGCCACCTTCCCCCCAAGGGGAAGGCTTTCCCCGGCGGGGTGGGGTCACCCCGCCCTACAGGGGAATAAAAATCACGGGTCAGTCCGTAGGGGCGGTCATTGACCGCCCGTTGCAGCCGTCCCTGCAAATCAACCTGACGGGTAAACGCCACGGGCGAGCAATGCTCGCCCCTACAAACCTGCCGGTATTTCCCAGTCAACACAAAAAATTCCGGCTGACGCAAAATACCCCGGCGGGCTTGGGTTGGTTTAAGAAAGACAAATCGGAAGTTGTGGAGGTGCTTTATGAACGAGAGAGAAAAAATTATCCGATTATGGTTTGATATGTGGATTAAG
>USNZ01000170.1 GCA_900556255.1 uncultured Oscillospiraceae bacterium | reverse complement strand
CGTCGTTCCGCGTGGCGATCATCCCCTACACGTTCGAGCATACGAATTTCTGCCGGATCGACGTGGGATCGGTCGTGAACCTCGAGTTCGACATCGTGGGCAAATACATCGCCCGTCTCATGCAACAATATACGAAGTAGCTATGGTGTATATTAAAACAAAGGAGGGGGCGTCGCTTCTGGTCGCACTCCTCGCTGCGGTCATCGTCGCCGTGACGACGACCCTGCTCGATGTGGTCTGGTGGATGACGCTCTGCGCCGCCGCCGGCGTTTTCGTCGTACCAGGCGATCAGCTTGATGGCGCTGTCCATCTGCTCGGCGGCCTTGATGTCGGCCACCGTAATATCGCGGATGCCCCGCGCGGGGATGTTGTCGGGGTAGACGTGATGCCCGCAGGCAAGGCTGGCCAGAATGGCGATCTTGCGGCAGGCATCGCGGCCGTCCACGTCGTCGCCGGGGTCCTTGGTCTCGGCATAGCCGAGCTGCTGGGCGATGCGCAGGGCCTCGTCAAAGCCCATGTTTTCGCGCTTCATCTTGGTCAGCATAAAGTTCCGATCTCCGTTGACGATGCCGCAGATACGGCTGATGTGGTTGGCGGCAAGGCACTGGTGCATCGGGGTGATGATGGGCGTGCCGCCGCCCACGCTGGCCTCAAACAAAAAGGCGGCGTTGTGCGCCTTGGCCAGTGCCAGCAGCTCGGCCCCGTAGCCCGCGACCATTTCCTTGTTGGAGGTGCAGACGCTGCGGCCGCTTGCCAGGCACTTACGCACATAGGGCAAGGCAAAGCGTGTGCCGCCGATGGTTTCGACCACGACCTTAACTTCGGGGTCGTTGAGGATGGTGTCGATGTTGTCGGTAAACAGCGCCGCATCGGGCGAGGCGGAAAAATCCCGCACATCAAGGATGTATTTGACCTCCACGGGTTCGCCCACGCGGCGGGCGATGGATGCCGCATTGCGGCGCACAACCTCCAACACACCGCTGCCCACGGTGCCAAAGCCCAGAATCGCAATTTTAGCCATTGGTATACTCTCCCTATTCCCTGTTCTGTATTCCCCGTTTACACGCCGCGGTGGATCTCCACCACGCAGGGCTGGTGCGAAAGCCGCAGCAGCATTTCTTCGACCGACATCTGCATGGTGCCGGTGCGCACGGTGACCTCCACCTGGGCGGTACCGTTTTCGGGGCGGGACTGGGTGATGGTCACGATGGACGCGCCCGCCGCCGAAATGCCCGACAGCAGCGTTTGCAGTGCCCCCGTCTTGTCCAGCAGGGTGGCAACGACGGTCAATGTGTCGCGGCCTGTCTCTGCATCAAAGACGCAATCCTTATATTTATAGAACGCGCTGCGGGAAATGCCCGCCTGCTTGGCTGCCGCCGAAATGTTGGCGACCTCGCCCGATGCCAGAAGCTGCTTTGCCTGCAGCACCTTGCCGAAAACCTCCGGCAGGACATCTGCCTGTACCAGCAGGTATTTATGCTGGGTCATTGTGTTGCCTCCTCGCAAACAAATGTAGTATCAACGTGTACCAATCTTACCACACGCGGGCGGTCGTTGCAAGGGGTTTTGGCTGATTCGACCGCTTTTTAGCACATTGTACAGGAACGTCGGTTGAAAACTCTGTGTTTTTGTGCGGCGGCTGACTGTGTGCCGCACAAAAACAGCCGCCTTTCGGCATACACCGAAAGGCGGCTGTATCATGTTAGGGTTTGGGTCAGGCGGCGGGTTCGGTGGGTTCGGTAGGCTGCACGATGTAGGTGGCATCGGGCAGGTTATCCTCGGTATAGTAGCCCTTCTGTCCGCCGGAGCCGACAATGCCTGTACCAGCGTTAAAGGACTTCTCTACGACATTTTCGCCCACAGGGAACTCCTTGTAGGGCAGGTCGGCCTGCAAGTCCTCCATCAGGTTTTTCCACAGCAGCTGGATAGCCTTGCCGGTTTTGGCACCATACTTGGTCATATCGGTCGGGCGGTCAAAGCCCCACCAGATGGCCGTGCAGTAGTAGGGGGTCAGGCCGGCAAAGGTGTAGTCCTTGTTGTTGGAGGTCGTACCGGTCTTGGCGGCGGCGTCCATTTCGCCCTTGGGCGCCATGCCGCTGGCAGTACCGCCGCGCTTCAGCACGTTGGTCATCATGCGGTTCATGATGTAGGCCGTGTCGCTGCTGATGGCCTGTGTGGTGTTGACATACTTGGTATTGTCGATGATAACGCGACCGTTGGAGTCGGTGACCATCGTGTAGAAATGCGGCGAGGTAAACGTGCCGTCGTAGAAAATGGTGTACGCACCCGCCAGCTCCACGGCGGTAAGGCCGTTGGTCTGGCCGCCCAGCACCAGAGGTGCCAGGTCCATATCGTGCTCGGCGTCGATGTAGCTGCACTCCAGCGTGTCGTGCACAAAGTCGTACAGGTAATCCACGCCGACAATGTTGCCCAGCTGGACGGCGACGGTGTTCAGGGACTGACGCAGGGCGTCGTACACCAGCACAACATCACCGTTGCCGCCTTGATTGCCGTAGTTGGTAGGCCATGCGCGCCAGATGTCGTCACGCGCCTGGGCCTGGGCGGAAAGCGGGTTGATCTTGCCGATGTAGGATTCCTTAAGCACCTTGTGGTCGGCGGCAGAGTAAAGCGGCAGGTCCTGAATGGGCGAGGAATAGCTGATCTGCTTGTTGTCCAGCGCCAGACAGTAGGCACCGATGGGCTTCATGGTAGAACCTGTCTGGTGGGGCAGCAGGGCACGGTTGGTGCCCATGTCAACGGTCTTTTCGCCCAGACCGCCCGCAATGCCCAGCACACTGCCGTCATAATCCAGCACGGCAATGCTGGCCTGAGAGCGTACTTTTTCGTACACGCAGAGGTAGACGGTGTCATCGTTGGGATAGTTGGGGTCGGTGGACTTGCCGACCTTCAGCTCAGTGTTGGTTTCATCGGTGTACACAGGGATATCATCGGTGCCGTACACGGCGTAGCCGTCCTTGGTGATGGGCAGACCGGTGGCCTCGTCGTACTGTACCATGTCCCAGGTGCTGGTCTCGGCGGGATAGTCGCGCAGGCAGACGGGTTCCTCGTGCCACATGGCGGGAATAACGCCTTCCTCGTCGAGCATAGCCTCCTCGACAGCGGACTGTACGCGGGTATCGACGGTGGACTCAATGCGAAGGCCGCCGGTGAAGATCAGTTCCTGCGCTTCCTCCTTGGTGTAGCCGAGATCGTTGATAAGCTGGCTGCGCAGCTCGGTGTACAGCGAGTCGGTAAACCAGGAGTTGTTGGAGCTGCGGGTCGCGTTGGCCTTGGCGGTGCTGCTTTCCACAACGGTCAGCGGCTCGTTGCGGGCGGCGTCGTACTCACTCTCGGTGATGTAGCCCTGGTCGAACATTTCGTACAGGACGTGGTTGCGGCGGCGCAGCAGGTTTTCGGGGTTGGTGAAGGGGTTGTACTTGGTCGGGTTCTTGGTGATGGATGCGAGGACGGCGCACTCAGAGAGGGTCAGATCCTCGACATGCTTGCCAAAGTACTCGTTGGCGCCGGCCTCCATGC
>USNZ01000169.1 GCA_900556255.1 uncultured Oscillospiraceae bacterium | reverse complement strand
GGAGCTGATTGCGGATATGAACCGCGTCAAGTTCAGTTACAGCCCCTACAACGTAAACTCGCTGACGCAGGCGGCGGGTGCGGCCGCCATACGGGACGAAGCATATTTTGCCAAAACCCGCGATGCGCTGCTGAAAACCCGCCGGCAGACCGCCGAACAGCTGCGCCGCCGCGGCTTTACGCTGGCGGATTCCCACACAAATTTTCTGTTTGCCACCACCGACCGTATGTCGTGCCGCGAAATTTTTGAGAAGCTGCGGCAGCGCGGCGTGCTGATCCGCCGTTTTGATGCGCCGCGCATTGAAAACTACCTGCGCATTACCATCGGCACCGATGCCGAGATGGCGCGGTTCTTTGCGGCGCTGGACGAAATTTTGGCGCCATGACGTATTTTAGGGGGAAGAAAGTATGATAGCCATTGTGGATTACGGCGTGGGCAACCTGTTCAGCCTGGTATCGGGGGTAAAAAGCCTGGGCGCACAGGTCTGCGTGACCGATAAAGCGGACGATCTGCGCGCAGCCGACCGCATCCTGCTGCCGGGCGTGGGCGCATTTGCCGACGCGGCCGCTAAGCTGAACGCCACCGGCCTTGTGCCCGTTTTGCGCGAAGAAACGCAAAAAAAGCCGCTTTTAGGCATCTGCCTGGGGATGCAGCTTCTGTTTGAAAAAAGCTACGAATACGGTGAGCACGCGGGGCTGGGGCTGATTCCCGGTGAGGTGGTGCCGCTGGCAGACGATCTGCGGGATCCCGCCTTAAAGGTGCCGCACATCGGCTGGAACGCGCTGGACATTGTGTCGGGGCATGAGGACGACCCGCTGTTCAAGTACATCCGAAACGGCGAATACGTCTACTATGTTCACAGCTTTTACGCCAAAAACTGCGCGGCGTCCACACTGGCCACCAGCGAGTACAGTCTGCCGGTCACAGGCGCGGTGCGGCGGGGGTGTACGGCACGCAGTTCCACCCCGAAAAATCCGGCGACACGGGGCTGCGGCTGCTGAAAGCCTTTATGGAATTGTGAGGAGGACGCTATGAACATCTACCCTGCCATTGATTTGCGCGGCGGGCAGGCCGTGCGGTTGTTCCAAGGCGATTACGACCAAATGACAGTGTACAATGCCGACCCTGTGGCGCAGGCGAAGCTGTTTTTGGACGCAGGTGCGAAGTATCTGCACGTTGTGGATCTGGACGGCGCCAAGGACGACACCATCGCCAACCGCCGGACCATTGCCGCCATTGCAGCGCTGGGCGGGCTGAAAATCGAGGTCGGCGGCGGCATACGGGACGAGGAACGAATCAAAATGTATCTGGATCTGGGCGTTGACCGCTGCATTTTAGGCACGGTGGCCGTCAAGGATTTTGCCTTCACCGAGCGCATGGCGCAGAAATACGGTGCGCGCATCGCCGTGGGCGTGGACATGAAGGACGGCCTTGTGGCGGTAAACGGCTGGAAGGAAGTCACCCCCGAACCGGGCGTGGCCTTTTGCAAACGGTGCGCAGCAGCGGGCGTACAGGCGGTCATTGCCACCGATATCTCCCGCGACGGCACGATGCAGGGCACCAACATGGCGCTGTACCGCGAACTATTGCAGATACCCAATTTGCAGATCACCGCCAGCGGCGGCATTGCCCGCATAGAGGAGCTGGCAGAATTGCAGGCCATGCACTGCCACGCCGCGATTTTGGGTAAGTCGGTCTACACCGGCGGCATTGACCTGAAAACAGCGCTGCAGCGCTATCAATCCTAAGCCGGAGGGAAAGTATGATTACCAAACGCATTATTCCCTGCCTGGACGTCAAAAACGGGCGTGTGGTCAAGGGTGTGAACTTTGCGGGGCTGCAGGACATGGCAGACCCGGTTGAGATGGCGCGTTACTACAACGCAGCAGGGGCAGACGAGCTGGTGTTTTACGATATCACGGCCAGCGCCGAGGGGCGCGCCCTGTTTACCGACATTCTGCGCGAGGTCGCGCGGCAGGTTTTTATCCCGCTGACGGTGGGCGGCGGCATCAACACGCTTGCGGATTTTGACCGCGTGCTGAAATGCGGGGCCGACAAGGTCAGCGTAAATTCGGGGGCCATCAAAAACCCGTCGCTCATCAGCGCGGCGGCGCAAAAA
Organism: uncultured Oscillospiraceae bacterium; assembly: GCA_900556255.1. Taxonomy (GTDB): domain Bacteria; phylum Bacillota; class Clostridia; order Oscillospirales; family Ruminococcaceae; genus Gemmiger. The sequence goes on along the minus strand of USNZ01000169.1, from coordinate 1,421 downwards.
TACGGCAACCAGTGTGTGGTGCTTTCGGCCGATATCAAACGTGTGGACGGCAAATTTATGCTGTTTGCCAAAGGCGGGCGCGAAAACACCGGCATGGACGCGCTGGACTGGCTGCAGCAGGGCGCGGCAAACGGCGCAGGTGAGCTGGTGGTCAATTCCATCGACACCGACGGCGTTAAAAACGGCTTTGACCTGGAGTTGCTCGACGCTGTGGCAAAACGCTGTGCCGTGCCCATTATCGCCAGCGGCGGCGCAGGCAAAAAAGAGGACTTCCGCGAGCTGTTCTGTAACCACCCGGCTGTGGATGCCGGGCTGGCAGCATCGATTTTCCACACAAAGCAGCTGGAAATCTGCGCGTTAAAACAATATCTGCGCCAAAACGGCGTGGAAGTGCGTTTGTAAGCCCAAATACCCCTTGCCAAATGTGCACAAAAGAGGTACACTATATTATATATTTAGGAGCGTTTCGCTATGGAGATTCGTGAAAATTCCAAATCCTTACAATTCGATGCCAACGGTCTGATTCCCGCCATTGTGCAGGATCACTACACCAAGGAAGTGCTGACCCTTGCTTACATGAACGCCGAAACTCTGGCGCTGACGATTGCCGAGGGACGCACCGTGTTTTGGTCCCGCAGCCGTCAGGAAATCTGGCGTAAGGGCGAGACTTCCGGCAATGTGCAGCGTGTAGTGTCTATTACGGCAGACTGCGATAAGGACGCCTTGGTGGTGGAGGTCATCAAGGACGGCCCTGCCTGCCATACCGGTGCCGAAAGCTGCTTTTTCAACACGGTGTACCTGTCCGACGAACTGAAACAATTCACCTGGCAGGGCCTGTATAAGCTGATCGAGGGCCGTAAAACCGACCCTAAGGACGGCAGCTACACCACCTACCTGTTCAACAAGGGACTGGAAAAGATCCTGAAAAAGGTGGGCGAGGAAAGCACCGAAGTTATTATTGCGGGAGCCAAGCGCGATAAGGAAGAAACCGTCTACGAAATCAGCGATCTGGCGTACCATGTCATGGTCTTGATGATCGAGCTGGGTATTTCGGTGGAGGATATCACCAAGGAACTGGAAAAACGACATGTGATCGACCATAAAGTGAAGCAGGAAAGGATGCAGTAATATGGCTGACCAATACTTGAAGAGTTCCGTGCACGTGCATACTAAGCTGTGCGACGGCAAAAACACACCGGAGGAGGTTGCTGTTGCCGCCTGGAAGGACGGCTTGCAGACCTTGGGCTTTACCGGCCACAGTCACACCGCCCATGATTTGGAATATTGCATGACCCAAAGCCGCACCGCGCTGTACAAGGCCCAAATTGAAAAGCTGAAAGAGCGCTACGCCGGTAAGATGGATATCCTGTGCGGGCTGGAGTGGGATCTGTACAGCGATGACGACCCCGCCGGCTACGATT
>USNZ01000168.1 GCA_900556255.1 uncultured Oscillospiraceae bacterium | reverse complement strand
GCCCGGCCAGCTGGTTCAGCAGCGTGGATTTGCCGCTGCCGGATTGGCCGACGATGCAGCAGAACTCGCCCTTTTCTATGTTCAGGTCGATGTTGTTCAGCGCGACGACGCGTTCCTTGCCCACCGCATAGACCTTGCGCAATTTCTCGGTATGGATGATGGGTGCCAAGTTTGCGCCCCCTTTCCCTCATTGTACGATATAGGGTAAGTATACCATACCGCAGCGCAAATTACCAGATAGAAAGTTGTAAAATATCAAATTTTGGGGAAAGGGTGGCATCATTTTGTTGCCCCGTAGGGCGGGGTGACCCCACCCCGCCGGGGGATTTGGCGGTTACCGCAAAACGCCCGGAACGGTCAAGACCGTTCCCTACAAACTGCCGGAAAACAAGCAATTATAGGCAAGACGCCTGTTTCCGTCAGGTTTGTAGGGGACGCATAGATGCGTCCCGTGGCGTTTACCCGACATATCGTAACATCCGGGCGGCTGCAAACGGGCGGCATATATACCGCCCCTACGGACTAACCCGTTATGTTCCTTATAATATACGGTCGCGGGCGGGGCTTGCCCCGCCCCTACCGCGGAAAGCCTTCCCCGTCAGCTTGTCGCCTCGTCCGTGCAGCAATCTCGGCGGGGCTGCTGCGGGGCGCAGCAGCTGCGGCAGGCACCATTTTTGATATATGCCTGTATATCGTCAAAAATCGGCATCAGGGCTTGTCCGTCCGCCGTAAGGCGATACTCGACCCGCGGGGGCACCTCGGCATAATCGATGCGCTGCACCAGCCCGTCCGCCGCCAGCTCCTTGAGCTGGTTTGTCAGCATTTTGTGCGTTACGCCGTCCAAAAGTCGGCGCAGTTCACCGTAGCGCAGTGTGCCGTGGGCACCCACCATAAACAGAATGCGCATTTTCCATTTGCCGCTGATTTTATCCATGACCTCTTCCATTTTGTCGCAGCCGACATCGGCATAGCGGCAGTTGCAGTTTGCGTTGGGATGCATTGCGTTTCCTCCTTTGGTGGGTACTTTCCAAAAAGTGCGTACTTGTCAAAATCGACCATAGGTTTATACTAAATATAAACCAAAATTTCCTGTTTTTCAACTTGTTCCGCGGCGCGGTTTGCGGTACAATGGATGTAGGCAAACCTCTGCGCTGTGCGCAAATATCAATGCAAAAGGAAACAGACGTATGATCGACAAAATTTTTGAGTATCTGCAAAAATCCCCCTCGCCCTACCACGCAGCCGCCACCGCCGCCGCGTGGCTGGACGCCGCCGGGTACACCCGCCTGGAGGAGGCCGATTTCTGGAATCTGGAACCCGGCAAGGGCTACTATATCACCCGCAACAATTCCGCCGTGATCGCCTGGCGTGTGCCCGCCCATGCCATCGGCGGGTGGCGCATCACCGCCAGCCACAGCGACTCGCCGTCGTGGAAGATCAAAACCGACACCGTGGAAAACGACGGCTCCCGCCGCCTGAGCGTCGAGGGCTACGGCGGCATGATCATGTCCACCTGGCTGGACCGCCCGCTGACCGTGGCGGGCCGCGTGATGCTGCGCACAGCCGACGGCCTGCAGACCCGCCTTGTCCACCTGGACCGCGACCTGCTGGTCATCCCCTCGCTGGCTATCCACATGCAGCGCGACATCAACAAGGGTCACGCCTACAACCCGCAGGTGGATATGCAACCTCTGTGGGGGCCTGCGGGCAGCCGCACCCTGACCGACCTGATCGCTGAGGAATTGGGCGTAGCTGCGCAGGATATTCTTGACACCGACCTGCAGCTGGTCACCCGCCAAGCCCCCTGCTTTGTGGGGCCTGACCGCGAGTATTTTATGGCCCCGCGCATTGACGATTTAGAGTGCGCCGCCGCCACCCTGCTGGCATTTTTGGACGCCGCGCCCGACTGCGACAGCAGCTGCGCCCCCGTCTGGGCGTTGCTGGACAACGAGGAAGTCGGTTCCGGCACGCGGCAGGGTGCCGCCAGCCGCTTTATGCGCGATGTGCTGGACCGCATCCTGGACGCCGTGCCGCACAGCGCCCAGGCGATGCACCGCGCCATGGCCAACAGCTTTTTGCTGAGCGCCGACAACGCCCACGCCACCCACCCCAACTTTGCCGCCAAGTCCGACCCCTGCGCCCCCGTGCGCTTGGGCGGCGGCGTGGTGCTGAAATACAACGCCAGCCAGAAATACACCACCAACGCCATCAGCGGGGCGGTGTTCCGCGCCGTGTGCGAAAAGGCCGATGTGCCCGTGCAGGTGTTCACCAACCGCGCCGACGAGCCGGGCGGCAGCACGCTGGGCAACCTGCAAAGCCACACGCTGCCCATCCCGATGGCGGATATCGGCTGCGCCCAGCTGGCCATGCACAGCGCCGTGGAAACCGCCGCCGTGGCCGACGCCGAGGCGATGGTCAACGCCGTGGCCGCCTACTATCGGGTGCATCTGCGCGCCTTGGCAGACGGCACCTATACCTTAGAATGACCGCCGGACGCTACGCCCCCAGCCCCAGCGGGCGGATGCATCTGGGCAACCTGATGTGCTGCCTGCTGGCATGGCTGAGCGCCAAAAGCAAGGGTGGGCAGGTGCTTTTGCGCATTGAGGATTTGGACGCCGCGCGCTGCCCGCGCGTGTACGCCGATGCCATTATGGACGATCTGGCGTGGCTGGGGCTTGCCGCCGACGGTCCGACCCCCACCGTGTACCAGAGCGAGCGCAGTGAGATTTATCAACAATATTACGACATTTTGTTAAAAAAAGGGCTTGTCTACCCCTGCTTTTGCAGCCGCAGCCAGCTGCATGCCGCCAGCGCCCCCCACCGCAGTGACGGGCAGGTGGTGTATGCGGGGACCTGCCGCGGGCTTTCGGCCAAGGAAGTCGCCCGACGCAGCCTGATGCGCGCCCCCGCATTTCGTGTGCGGGTGCCCGATGAGGAAATTGCCTTTACCGACGGGCATCTGGGGCGCTATGCCGAAAATTTAGCCCGCGACTGCGGCGATTTTTACCTGCGCCGCGCCGACGGCGTGTTTGCCTACCAGCTGGCTGTCGTGGTGGACGATGCCCTGATGGGCGTGACCGAGGTGGTGCGCGGCAGCGATCTGCTGAGCAGCACCCCCCGCCAGCTCTGGCTGTACCGTGAATTGGGGCTGACCGCGCCGCAGTTTTACCACCTGCCGCTGCTGCTGGCCCCCGACGGACGCCGCCTGAGCAAGCGCGACGGCGACCAGAGCCTTGAGAACCTGCGCGCCCGCTACACCCCGCAGGAGATCATCGGAAAACTGGCGTATGTATGCGGTTTGCAGGACACCCCCGCCCCCGCCGCGCCGCAGGAACTGGTGCCCGCCTTTTCCTGGAACAAAGTGCCGAAACAGGATATCCTGCTGCCGGAAGGGCTGTTTTGAAAATGAATAGATAAAAGATAATAGATAATAAATAAGGTACGCCGCTGCGCGGCGAAAAATAAAAAAACACATTTTGGGACTATTGATTGTGTAGGGGCGGGGCACGCCCCGCCCGCGACCCTATACTATAATGAATAGAATGGGTTGGCTTGTA
>USNZ01000167.1 GCA_900556255.1 uncultured Oscillospiraceae bacterium | reverse complement strand
CTTGAACCGCAGCGTCTGCTCCGGCAGGGCCGCGCGGCGTGTGGCGGCGATGTCCCACAGCGACCACGCCCCAAACAGCGCCAGCGCCCCCAGCAGCAGCGCCGCCGCCAGCGTAAGCAGCCGGTCACCCCACCGCGCCAGTTTTGCCGCCAGCAGCATTATTCGTCGCTGTTATGACGTTTACGCAGCAGCAACACGCTGCCCGTGCCCGCCGCCAGCAGCATGGCGCCGTAGGGCGCAGCGTCCAGCAGCAGGCCCGTGGGCGTGGGTGCGGTGCGGCTGTTGGTGACCGTGATGGTCTTGTCCGCGGCGGCCATCGTCTGGGCGTCCGAGGTTTTGTCGTCGCTGCCGGTTTTGGTGATGCCGTCCCAGGTGGTGGTGTAACTTGACGCTGTATCGCCGGATTCCGTGATGGTGTAGCCCGTGTTAGCGGGCAGGCCGGTGACCTCGATCTTTTCGCCGCCGGTGATGCCGGCTTTGTATTTCCAGTGGGCGGCGATGCCGTACTCCGCCATACGGTCCATATCCCAGGTGCGGATCTGTACCTCAAACGGGATCGCCTCCCGCCCGATGACGGTGGTGTGCAGGCTCTGGTAGCCGTTGGGCTTGGGGGTGGAAATATAATCCTTAAAGCGGTTGGGCAGCGGATGGTACATATCGTGGATAAGACCCAGCGCAGTGTAGCACTCGGCCACATTGCCCAGAATGATGCGCACGGCGTAGATGTCGTAGATCTCCTCGAAATCCTTATTCTGCATATACATCTTGCGGTAGATACCGTAGATGCTCTTTACGCGGTGACGGATGGTTGCCTTGCGGATGCCGTTTTCCGACAGGTGCTTGGAGATGGTGTGGCAGACTGTGTGCAGAAATTCGTCGCCGTGCTTGTTCAGCAAGTCGCGAATGGTCTCGTAGCCGACGGGGTCGAGGTAATGCAGGCTGCGGTCCTCCAGCTCCTCCTTGATGTTGGAGATGCCCAGACGGTGCGCAATGGGGGCGTAGACCTCCATGGTTTCCAGGGCTTTATCGCGGCGTTTCTGCTCGGGCCAGGCGTCGCCGGTGCGCATATTGTGCAGCCGGTCGCACAGCTTAATGATCATGACGCGGACGTCCTGGCTCATTGCCAGCAGCATTTTGCGCAGGTTTTCGGCCTGACGATCCTCCACGTTGGAAAATTTGATCTGCGTCAACTTGGTGACACCGTCCACCAGCAGGGCCACCTCGTCCCCGAACTTTTGGCGGATCTCGGTAATGCCCACCGAAGTGTCCTCGGCTACATCGTGCATCAGGGCGGCGGCAATGCTCTCGCTGTCCATGCCCAGCTCGACCAGAATCTGCGCCACGCTCAAAGGATGGCAGATATACGGCTCGCCGCTGCGGCGGCGCTGGTCACCGTGGGCCTTTTCCGCCAGTGCATAGGCGCGGTCGATCATAGCAAAATCATAAGGGCGGCCGCTGGCCACCAGGTCATGTTTCAAATCTTCATAGGTGATGGGCATTTTCACTTCGTTGTTTTCCATAGACAAAGCTCCCCTTTTTCGACGGATTTATTGCGCCTGGGCGGTCAGCCGCTGCAGAATCGGTGCCGAGGCAAGATCCTGCTTTGCGGTGACGGGGGCCGGCAGCCACCGTCCGTTTTCCTCCCGGACAAGGCCCAGCTCCTGTAAAGCCGTTAGGCTTGTCAGGATTTTCCCGGTGTTCTGTGCCCCTTCGGCAAAAAAGACCGGCTGTAAATCATAGGAGACGACCTGGCCGCTGCGGATGCGCTTGTAGAGTGCGACCGTGTCGGCGCGCTGCGGCAAAATGGCGGCGGCGCGTTCTTTTTCCAGAACTCCCCCTGCGCGGAATGCCTCAAACCAGGCGGATTGCTCCCCTGCGGTGTTGCCGAGACCTGCCGGGCGGATGGCCCGCAGGTGGGCAGATACGGCGGGTGTGCCGCTGCGGCCCGTAAAGACAGAAAGCTCAAGTGCCGCCTCGACCACGGCACCGGGCTGGTAGGCAAAATTCTGCATTGTAACACCAAAGGTGGAGGCAAACAGGGTGTCGCTGCCCTGCCGCAGCCGCACACGGGTGTGGCGTCCGTCGGCACCCATCGGCCAAAGCCCGTCCACCACGGCATTGCGGATGAAAAACACGGGGGTGGCGTTGTCCCGTCCGTAGGGGGCCAGCCGATACAGCTCCTGAACATTGGCGAGCGTCAGCTCGGACAGTGCCGCCTCGGCGTCCAGTTTTAGGGCGACAGCCTCCACGCGCGGAGCGTGGTGGGCGGCCCAGAGGTTGACAGCCTGCCGAAAAGCAGAAAGGTTGGATTCCTCAATTTCCACACCCGCAGCAGCCGCATGCCCGCCGAAACGGGTCAGATACTGCGCGCAGTCACACAGGGCACTGTGCAAATCAAAGCTGTCGGGGGCACGGCCGCTGCCGCGGCCTTCCCCTTCGTGCAGCGAAATCACGATGGCCGGGCGGCTGTACCGTTCCATCAGGCGGGCGGCCACAATGCCGATCACGCCGGGGTGCCAATCCTCCCCCGCCACGACCAGCACACGGTCGTGGGTGCGGGCGGGGTCGGCCTCCAGCGTTTTCAGGGCCTCGGCAAAGACGGCCTGCTCGGTCTGCTGGCGTTCTGCATTGATTTCCGCCAGGCGGGCGGCAATGCCTACGGCCTGTTCCTCATCGCCGCAAAGCAGCAGCTTTAAGGCAACGGCTGCGTTGTCCATGCGCCCGGCGGCGTTCAGACGGGGGGCTAAGCTGTAACTGACCGTGTCGGCCGTCACAGGGCGGCCAAGACAGCCCGCGTTCTCCAACAGCGCATGCAGACCGGGGCGCATGGTGTCCTGCAAAAGTGCCAGGCCTTCGCGCACTAACGTGCGGTTTTCTCCCACAAGGGGCATGACGTCGGCCACGGTGCCAAGGGCGACCAGTTCGCCGTACATTTCCAGCAGTTCACCGGGGTCGCAGCCTTCCAGTGCGGCGCACAGCTTAAAGGCAACACCCGCGCCGCACAGATCCTTAAAGGGGCTTTCATCATCGGCGCGTTTGGGGTCAACAACAGCTATGGCATCGGGCAGGGTGTCACCGGGCAGGTGGTGGTCGGTGATAACAAGATCCAGCCCCAGTGCCTTGGCGCAGGCGGCCTCCTCCACGGCAGAAATGCCGTTGTCCACCGTCACGACCAGCTTGAACCCCTTTTGGGCCAGGCTTTCCAGCGCCGTGCGGGTCAGGCCGTAGCCGCTGCCGCGGGTGGGCAGCTTGCAGCGCACGTGCGCACCCATGCTGCTCAGGCACTCATACAAAATGGCAGTGGCGGAGATGCCGTCCACGTCATAATCGCCGTAGATGACGATCAGTTCCTCATTTTCGACCGCCTGTTCAATGCGCACCACAGCCTTGTCCATATCCCGCATCAGAAACGGGTCGGACAGCGGCTCCCCTGCGCCCAGGAGCGCCTGTGCCTCGTCGGGGCCGCAGCCGCGCGCCGCCAGAACTCTGCGCAGCAGAACGCCGCACCCTTGGGCGGCCAGGGCTTGTTCGTCCGCCGCAGCGGAGGGTTTTATCTGCCATGCAGGATAG
>USNZ01000166.1 GCA_900556255.1 uncultured Oscillospiraceae bacterium | reverse complement strand
CAAACTCCAGCAGCTTGTTCATGCCTTTCAGCATCAGGAACAAAACCAGCGCCAGAATCAAAAAGTTGATCACCGCCGACACAAACGCGCCGATGCCCAAATTGATGTCAAAGGGCAGATGCAGTACGACCTCGCTGAAATCCGCCTTGAACAAAATGCCGATAACAGGGTTGATGATGTTGTCGGTCAGCGAGGTGACCAGCGCGCTGAACGCACCGCCGATCAAAACACCGACGGCCATATCCATCATGTTGCCCTTTAAGGCAAAGGCCTTAAACTCATTCAAAAACTTCTTCATACCGCATCCCTCACTCTATGGTTTACTTCAGCAGCTTTGCCACGGCGTTGGCAGCGCCGTCCAGCGAATCCCCTGCAAACATCTCGATCATGCCGGCGTCGGCCTCCTTGGCCAATTCGGGGTCAATGGGCATCTTGGCCAGCACAGGCAGGCTGTACTTGGCGGCGATCTCATCCACATGGCTGTCGCCAAAGACGTTGATATGCTTGCCACAGTCGGGGCAGACGGCGTAGCTCATATTTTCGACCAGGCCGAGAATGGGCACGTTCATCATCTTGGCCATCTGCACGGCCTTACCCACGATCATGCCCACCAGCTCCTGCGGGCTGGACACAATGACAATGCCGTCCACGGGCAGGGTCTGGAACACGGTCAGCGGCACGTCGCCGGTGCCCGGAGGCATGTCCACAAACAGGAAATCCACATCCCACACCACGTCCTGCCAGAACTGCTTGACAGCACCGGCAATCACGGGGCCGCGCCATACTACGGGGGCTTCGGGGTCGTCCAGCAGCAGGTTGATGCTCATTACCTGCACGCCGGTGCGGCTTTCTACGGGGTTGATGCTCTCACCGTCGCCGGTGGCGGGGCCTTTCACGCCGAACAGGCGGGGGATGGACGGGCCGGTGATATCGGCGTCCAGAACGCCGGCCTTGTAGCCCATGCGGCGCATCGAAACGGCCAGCATGGCGCTGGTCATGCTCTTGCCGACGCCGCCCTTGCCGGACACAACGCCGATGACCTTTTTGATACGGCTGTTCTTGTGCGGCGGCTCATGGCTCGGCGCGCGGTGATCGCAGTTTGCGCTGCAGCTGCTGCAATCGTGCGTACATTCACTCATTGCTTTATTGCTCCTTCTTGAACGGCAGGCACAGCCCGCCGCGTTTTTGCATACGCTAATAGTTTAACAAATCCTGACGGAAAATGCAATACTTACCAATTATATACCGGCATATTCCGGGAAATCCCCGCATACCGTATCGGTAGGGAAGGGGGTGCTCCATGGCACAGCGCAGCGTTTACCTGAAAAATGCGGCCCGGCTGGCAGTATCGGGCATGGTGCTGCGGCTGCTGGGCATGGTCTACCGCGTGTTTTTGTCCCACCGCTTGGGCACCGAGGGCATGGGCCTGTACCAGCTTGTTTTGGCGGTGTACACGGTGTTTGTGGCGCTGGCGTCGTCGGGGCTGAATGTTGCCTCCACCCGTTTGGCAGCGCAAAGCCTGGCGCGCGGGCGGGGTATGGCGGCAACGCTGCGCAGCCTGTGCGGCACGGCGCTTTGCTTTGGCACGGCGGCCATGGTGCTGCAGGTGTCCCTGGCAGGTGTGTGCGCGCGGGTGTTTTTGCATGATATCCGTGCCGAGATGCCGCTGCGTATTCTGGCACCCAGCCTGCCGTTTCTTGCGGTGGCGGGGGCGGTGCGCGGCTGCTTTTTGGCGGCGCGCAAGGTAAAGCCCAACATTACGGCGCAGTTTGTCGAGCAGCTGGTGCGCATGGCCACGGCAGCGTGTGCTTTGCAGGCATGGCAGCACTGGGGCGCGGGGTATGCCTGCGGGGCGGTGCTGCTGGGCAATACCGTCAGCGAGGCGGTATCCTGCGGGATTATGCTGGCCTTTGCCGCCAAGACAGGGGAGTTCGCCCCCGCGCCCGACGAGCCGCTGCACCCCTACACTGCTAAGGAACTGTACGCCATCGTCCTGCCTGTGGAGGGCAGCCGCCTGCTGGCAGGGGGCCTGCAGGCGGCGGAAAGCGGGCTGATCCCGTACACGCTGACGCTGTACACGGGCAGCCGTGCCGACGCACTGGCGCAGTATGGTGCCTTAAAAGGCATGGCGCTGCCGCTTCTGTTTTTTCCGTTTTCGGTGCTGGCAGCGCTATCCGGCTTGCTGATGCCGGAAATCACCCGCGCCCACACCTGCCGTAACATGGCGCGGGTGCGGCATCTGGTGCGGCGTATGCTGGCGGTCACGGGGGCGCTGTCGATACTGGCGGGGCTGGGCTTTGCGCTGGCGGGCGCACCGCTGGCGGAGCTTTTGTACGGCGACCCCGCCGTGGGGGTGTATGTGCGGCAGCTGAGCGCCGCCGCGCCGTTTATGTATATGGAAAGCATGGTGGACGGCGTGCTGAAGGGGCTGGGCGAGCAGCTGGCGAGCTTTCGGTATTCGCTGCTGGACTCGGCCTTTCGCATAACGGCCATCCTGCTGCTGTTGCCGCGCTGTGGCATGGGGGCATTTTTGGGCATTATGGTGGCATCCAACGCGATGACCTGCCTGTTGAATATGAACCGTATGCGCAAAAAGCTCAAGACAGCGTCATAAAAAATGTGCCGGGGCATCGCCCCGGCACATTGTGCTTTCTTATGGTATCACAGCGTCTGCCCACTGACAAGTCCGTTCCAAAGACGGTAATAAATGCCCTTTTGCGCCAGCAGCTCGGCGTGGCTGCCTTCCTCCTCAATGCCGTCCTTGCCCAGCACCAGGATGCGGTCGGCGTTCTGTATGGTCGTCAGGCGGTGCGCAATGGTCAGCGTTGTGCGGCCCTGGGCCAGCTTATCCAGGCTCTGCCCGACAAGGATCTCACTCTCGTTGTCCAGGGCGCTGGTCGCCTCGTCCAGCAGCAGAATACGCGGGTTCTTCAAAAATACCCGTGCAATGGAAATGCGCTGTTTTTGCCCGCCGCTAAGCTTGACGCCGCGCTCGCCCACATAGGTGTCGTAGCCGTTTTTCAGTGCGCGCACAAACTCGTCGGCACCCGCCAGTCGGGCGGCTTCCTCAATTTCGGCACGGGTGGCATCGGGGCGTCCGTAGGCGATGTTTTCCGCCACCGTGCCGCTGAACAGGTAAACGTCCTGCTGCACCACGCCGATGGCACTGCGCAGACTGTGCAGCGTTACGCTGCGCACATCCTGCCCGTCAATCAAAATGCGGCCGCCCGTGACATCGTAAAAACGGGGGATCAGGTTGCACAGGGCGGTTTTGCCGCCGCCGCTGGGTCCGACCAAGGCAAGACTCTCGCCGGGGTGGATGGTCAGGTTGACGTGGCGCAGCACCTTGTTGTGGTCGTCAGGGTACTCAAAGCTGACGTCCTGCAGCTCAATGCCGCCCTGCGTGACCTGCAACGTCTTGGCGTCGGGGGCGTCGGCAATGGCGATGGGGGTGTCCATAATTTCGGCAAAGCGCTCAATGCCGGTCATGCCGCGTTGGAACTGCTCTGCAAATTCGACAATGCGGCGAATGGTGGCAATCAGCGTAGATACGTACAAAACATACGCCACCAGATC
>USNZ01000165.1 GCA_900556255.1 uncultured Oscillospiraceae bacterium | reverse complement strand
ATTCATCGTTGCATAACCTGCAAAAACAGTCTATAATGTTAGACAGATACGGTACGGCATCGGCGTTGTGTCTGTGCCAGATGTTTGTAAAAACGTGAAAGAGGTGTTCCCTTATGTTCGAGATCGATATGGAAATGCTGAAGGAGCAGGGTCTGCAGTTTGTTGACACCGCCAAAAAGGCCGCCCAGGATCTGGCCGACAAGGGCAAGAACCAGCTGGAACTGCTGAACCAGCAGGCACGTCTGTCCAAGGCGCAGCGTCAGCTGGGTGCGTTGGTGTACAGTCTGCACAAGGCCGGCGAGGAGAACCAGCCGCTGGTCGACAAGTATATTGCCGCCGTGGCAGAGGTTGAAAAGGCCATTGAGGACATCAAGGCCAGCATGACCCCCGAGGAGCGCGCCGAGGCGGAGGCCCAGGAGTCTGCCAAGGCGGAGGAGCCTGTTGTCAGTGAGGAACCCGAGGAGGAGATCGAGGAGGAGCCCGTTAAGCTGCGCGGCGAAACCAAGATCTGCCCCGTCTGCCACGCTGAGGTGGACGCTGATGCGCTGTTCTGCAATCACTGCGGCGCCCAGCTGTAAATTGTAAGGCTTTTACGTCAGGTTTTGTGAAATTACGCGCAGTTGCGTCTGTTTTTGTGGGTTTTCTCCCCGACGCAGCTGCCGTATTTTGTGTAACGCTTGACAAATTCCAATTTGAGAGTAAAATGTTGCGTGTTGCTTTTGCCGCGCCTTATCGGTGACTTATGAGTGCTTACCCCGAAAAACCACAGTACACGGCCGAGGATCTGGCCGCCATCATCGCGCTGCTGCGCGACCCCGAAAAGGGCTGCCCCTGGGACAAGGTACAGACTCACACCTCCATCCGGATGAATTTTCTGGAGGAGGCCTATGAGGCGGTGGATGCCATTGACCTGAATGACCCCGAGCTGATGTGCGAGGAGCTGGGCGATGTACTGATGCAGGTCGTGTTCCACGCCCAGATGGAGAATGAGCAGGGGCATTTCAACTTTGCGCAGGTGTGTGACGGTGTTTGCCGCAAGCTCATCGACCGCCACCCGCATATTTTTCTGGGTGCGCAGAGCATAAAAGACTGGGATACGCTCAAAAATATAGAAAAGGGCCGCGTAACCTTACAGGACGATTTGGAAAGTGTACCCCTGGCACTGCCCGCCTTGATGCGCGCCGCCAAGCTGCAAAAACGTGCGGCGCGCGGCGGCGTGACTGTACAAGCCAAGGCCGACACCGTGGCCGCAGCCGCAAGGGCTGCCCAACTTTGTGACGATGCCGAAAAAGAGGCTGCCGTAGGGCAGATGCTCTTTGCTGCCGTCGCCCTGGCGCGCAGCCTGGGGGTAGACCCCGAACAGGCATTGCAGCGCCGCAATGCGCAGTTTACTGCGCAGCCTACTTCTTGCCAAGAGGCGGAACAGCCGTAAAACCGCTGCACACCGCTTTTTGTCCATAGGCACACCGCACCGGCAGACACCATGGTACGGTGCCGCCCATAAATTCATTGGAGGTATAATATTATGACGAAAGTAGAACTGATTTCCGCTGTTGCCGCCGACGCCAACCTGACCAAGAAGGATGCTGAGGCTGCTGTCAACAGCGCCCTGAACGCCATCACCAACGCCCTGAAGTCCGGCGACAAGGTCACGCTGGTTGGCTTTGGTACTTTTGAAGTCCGTGAGCGTCCCGCCCGCAACGGCCGCAACCCCCAGACCGGTGCCGAGATCACCATCCCTGCATCCAAGCTGCCCGCTTTCAAGGCCGGCAAGGCTCTGAAGGACAGCGTTCAGTAATCGCTTTATAAAGGCTGTACCGCCCCGCCGCACCCTTGCGACGGGGCGGCTTTGTGATATCGCACAGAAAGGTCATATTGTATGCGCTTGGATAAGTACTTAAAAGTCAGCCGCCTGATCAAGCGGCGCACCCTTGCCAACGAGGTTGCCGACGCCGGCCGTGTGCTGGTAAACGACAAGCCCGCCAAGGCCAGCTATGCCGTCAAGGTGGGCGACATCATCGAGGTCACCTTCGGCAACCGCCCCATCAAGGTACGTGTTTTGGCCGTAGAGGAGCCTAAGGGCAAGGACGTGGCACGGGAGCTGTTTGAGGTTCTTTGATTTTATGTGGCGGCACTGTCATAACCGCCGTAACCCTTGCATATAGTAACGGTAGATTGCCAGTGAAAAGGGGAGTACAACGCCATGCCGGAAACTGCCGATACCGCCATTCATGAAAACAGGCACCCTGCGCCGCAGGGCCACAGCCTGGCCTTAAAGGACCGCCGCCAGTTGGCTGTGACGGGAGTCGGACGCATCGTAAGCTGCGATGAGACCGCCGCCGTGTTGGAAACAGCTCTGGGCACCCTGACCGTGGGCGGGCAGGAACTGCAGGTCAGCGAACTTTCGCTGCAAAGCGGGCAGGTGCAGATCAGCGGTACAATCGAATTTCTGCAATACGCCGAAAACCGCCAATCCTCCGGCGGGCTGCTGGCGCGGCTGTTTCGCTGATGACAGCCGCTGCGTCGTTTTTCGCCGTACTCGGCGATGTTTTATGGTGTCTGGGTATCGGCTGCCTTTTGGGAGCCGGGCGCGATGGGCTTTCCCTGGCCCTGGGGCGGGGAAAACTGCGGGATCTTGCGGGGGATATGCTGGCCTTTGCCGCGGCGGCCGTTTTGGTGGCAGGGTTCTCGGCAGGCAGCAGCGCCACCGGCTCGACCCGCTGGTACATGAGCCTGGCGGTTCTTTTGGGGGCGGTGTGCTGGTACATTGCCGCTGTGCCCGTTGTGCACAGCGTGGTAAGCCGCCTGGCTCGGCTTACCTTACAGCCGCTGCAGCTGCTGCACCGACTGCTTTTTGCCCCGATTTCGGCCGAAATCAAATTGCAGCGGCAGAAAATTTTCCATTTTCTTTCAAAAAAGTGCCGAAAACCGCAAAAAAGCGGAAAAAAGCAGTTGCAAAATTCGACTAAGATATTATATAATTAGAACATCTGAACAGATTTTTATTTTTCGGGAAAGGAGGCTGTCTGTTATGTATAAGAAACGTCACGGGCCGCTTCCGGTTCGGCTGCTCCCGCTGGCCTTTGTGGTTTTGTGCGGGTATCTGTTTATGACGCTGATCAACTGTCAGGTCGCCATCGGCTCCAAACAGCAGGAGCTGGCCGGCGTTCAGACCCAGTTGACCGCCCAGCTGACCGAAAACGCCGAGTTGTCCAGCACGCTGGAGCAGGGCGAGGACGCCATTATTGAGCGCTACGCCCGCGAGCAGGGCTATGCCAAGCCCAACGAGCGTGTGTTTATTGATATCAGCGGCAAATAATTTCGGGTTTTGCCTCTGCGCTGTTGCGGCAGCAGGGCTGAAACATATATCGAAACATCTATTACAAAAGAAAAAGGGGTATCTGAGTTTGGCATTACAAGTTGGGGATATTGTAGAGGGTAAAGTAACCGGCATCAAGCCTTTTGGCGCATTCGTCGCCTTGCCGGAGGGCAAGAACGGTCTGGTGCACATTTCCGAGGTTTCCTATGAATTTGTGCAGGATCTTTCCACCGTGTTGAGCGAGGGTCAGACGGTCTCCGTCAAGGTA
>USNZ01000164.1 GCA_900556255.1 uncultured Oscillospiraceae bacterium | reverse complement strand
TCTTCGCCTGCATCCCCGGTGCGGGGCAGATGTACTACGGCTATATGCAGCGCGGGCTGGCGATTGTTTCCTTGTTTGGCATCGGTTTTATGGTAGGTACCATCTTTGACCCCTTTATCATTACGCTGCTGATCCTCTGGATGTACAGCTTTTTTGACACCTACGACCTGATCCGCCACCTTGCCGCCGGGGAGCCGAAGGAGGACAGCCTGCTGCTGCTCGGCAAATGGCAGGACTGCAAGGAGCTGATCCCCCAACACAACAAGCTGCTGGGCTGGGGTTTGATCATCATCGGCGGCTGGGCCATGTATGACACGGTCATTTCCAACTGGCTGATGAACATCCTGAATCGTCTGTTCGGCGACTACGGTATGGTGTACAGCATCATCCACGGCATCCCCAATGTGTTTATTGCCGTGCTTCTGATTGCCGCAGGCTTCAAGCTGCTGGGGCTGCACCCGGCAGCACCTGCCGCCAAAAACGACCTGCCGCCGTTCCCCGGCGAGGACGACCACGAATAAGGAGGACTTGCACAATGGAAGAAATCAAGACTGCGGCTCCCGCACAGGAACCGCCTAAAAAAGTGCGCCGTGTCGGCACCGTTGCCTTTTCCCTGCTGCTGATCGCGTCCGGCTTTTTGCTGATTGCCCAGCAGTTTCTGCCGAACTTTGACCTGCTGTATGTGTTCCGCTTTGCGCCCGCCTTGCTGATTTTGCTGGGCATCGAGGTGCTGATTTACGGCACCAACACCAAGGTGCAGATGAAATTTGACTGGCTTGCCATTGTCGGCAGCGCCGTGACCCTTTGCATTGTGGGCGCTGCCACGCTGGCGCCGTATGTCTGGCAGTATCTGGGACCTGCCAACGCCGCTGCCGAGAATGCCTACACGAACCGCTTTACCGATGCGCTGTACACCGCCTTGAGTGATGACCCCGCCCTGAAAAGCCGCATCAGCAACCTATATGTGTCGGTATCGCTGAAGCACTACGGCGACGACACCCTGCAGGACGCCGATGATGTAAGCGCTGGAGTCTGCTTTGGCAACACCTATTACGAAACCACCGAGGATTTTGCCGCCGACTGCCTGCGCATCTATCAGGCTGCGAAAAAGGCAGACATACCCGTGCGTTACTACTCCTTTTACACCGATACCAACCGCAGCAACACGGCGCGCGGCTATAATCTGGACTTCCTTGCCAGCTACGCCGAGGGTCTGACCCCTGCCGAGTTGGCAAAGAATGTCCACGAAACCTATTACTATAATGGCGACGCCTACGATACGCTGGAGGATCGCCTTGCCGCCGAGCGCGCGGATACCGGCGAAATCGCAAGTGACGAGTATGCCCCCGAAGCGGCGCAGGAAAGCGCCCCCGCAGAGGAGGAAATCCCCACGGATGAGGAACCCACCGCCGAGGAACCCACCACCGAGGATATCGCCGCCAGCGAGCAGACCCACAACGGTTAAGCCTGCCGGGGAAAAGCCTTCTCCCTTGGGGAGAAGGTGGCGCGCTTGCGCGCCGGATGAGGGGCAACTGTCCGGCAGACTCCCCCTCATCCGTCACCTACGGTGACAGCTTCCCCCAAAGGGGGAAGCCATATATACCTGCCCCCAAAAAGGGCTGTTCCGACAAAAAAAGCCACCCTTTTCGGGTGGCTTTTTTCGTATCTGCGTATTTTATTCCTGGTGCGCCTGCAGGGCGGCGAGCAGCGGCGGGATCAGCTGCTTTTTGCGGCTGACGACCCCCGGCAGCACCGCCATACCGTCCTTGACCTCCACATGGAAGGCGTCCCTGACGATCTCCTCGGCGTTAAAGCCAAATACCATCAAATCGGTGCTTTGGGTTTTCATATCGGTAAACATATAGAAGATCAGCGGCAGACCCTCGCGGCGGCTTGCCTCCGGCAGGAAGGGGCGCACCAGCGCTTCGGCGGCGGCGCGGGAATTGTCGGTCATATAAATCGACTGCCCTACGCCGAATTTCACATCACCGCGGCTGAACGCCTTAAAATCCGAACGGAAAACATCCTCGGCGTCGCGGCCTGTCAGGTCAGCCCCTGCCTCAAACATCTGCTCGGCATAAGCGGGGATATCCTCGCCCGCCAGCTCGGCCAACGCCTTCGCGGTCGCCTCGTCCAGAATGGTCGAGGTGGGGGAACGGAACATCAGCGTATCGCTTAAAATCGCGCTCAGCAAAAGGCCGGCGACCTGCTTGGTGGGCGTGACGCCCTGTTCCTTGTACATCTGGTACAAAATCGTGGCGGTGCAGCCCACCGGCACATTGCGGAAATACACAGGCCCGATCGTTTCCAGGCTGCCGATGCGGTGGTGGTCGATGATCTCCAGAATTTCTGCCTGATCCAGCCCGTCCACGGCTTGGGTGCGCTCGTTGTGGTCCACCAGAATGACCTGCTTGCGGTGTACGTTCAGCAGGTTACGGCGACTGATCACACCGCAATACTTGCCGTTTTCGTCCAGAATAGGGAAGTAGCGGTGGCGCACACTGGCCATGACCTTCTGTGCGTCCTCCACAGGCGTGTTTACGCTGAACTTCAGCAGGCGGTTGGTGCGCATAAAGTGGCGCACGGGCGCGGCGGTCGTCACCAGACGGCTGGCGGCGTAGGTATCGTAGGGGGTGGTCAGAATATAGCAACCCTTTTCCTTGGCGCGCGCCACAATGGTGCGGGGCACGGCAGAGCCGCAGCATACGACCAGCGCTGCTGCGCCGCAGTCTATGGCGCACATCTGGGTCTCGTATCGGTTGGATACCAGCACCAGATCGCCGGGCTTGACCAGCTCCTCCATGATTTCGGGGCTGGTGCCGATGCAGATATTGCCTTTTGTGATGCGGGCGTCTTTTTCCCCCACAAGCAGCTCGGCGTCCAACGTTTCCAGCAGATTGGTCAGCGGCGTGTTGGCGGCAGCCAGAACCCCCGTGTCCAGCAATTCCATGTTGGCGTCGGCAATATCCTTGATGGTGATAAGCCCCTGCAGCTCGTCGCTTTCGTCGGTGATGCAAAGGGTGTCGATCTCCACCTCGCGCATCAGGTTCCATGCCGCGCGCACGCTCATCTCGGCCCGGATGCCGGGCTGTGTGCGAATGTCAATGTCCTTGATCTGCGGGCTGATATCGGTGCAAAGGCGCGGTGCGTCCACGCCGAAATGCTGCAAAGCAAACTTGGTTTCGCGGTTGACGTGCCCGGCGCGGCGGGCCTCATACAGCCCGGTAAAGCTGCCGCCGTTTTTCAGCCAGGCGTAAGCCAACGCCGAACAGACGGAGTCCGTATCCGGATTCTGGTGCCCGATGATGTTAATATGGCGCGGTGCGGTTTTGGGCATAACTTTCCAACTCCTAAAAACAGATTGATTTTCAACTTTTTTATTATAACACACATTTTTTCAATTTGCGATTCTTGACAAATACAATTTTATATCGTAAAATAAAAGGGTATGTGAATACAGGGGCAATGCCCCTTTGGATATGGCTTTTTCACAAGAAGGGAACGTATATGATTCAGGAAAATCTTCGTAACGTCGCCATCATTGCGCACGTTGACCACGGCAAGACTACGCTGGTCGACCAGATGCTGAAGCAGTCCGGTGCTTTCCGCGC
>USNZ01000163.1 GCA_900556255.1 uncultured Oscillospiraceae bacterium | reverse complement strand
CCACAACCATCTGCGTCCCTGCCCGATGCTGGAAAACCCCGAGCTGCTGGGCGAGATGGTCAAACGCAGCGGCGCCCATAGCACCGATATGCAGCAGCCGGAATCCACCAGCGATGTCTTCCGCCGCTGCAAGCCCTACGCCGACCAGTGGACCCCCACCGCAGACCGCCTGTGGAACGAAAGCCACGGCTGTGCCTCCTGCGCGGGCTGCACCTCCTGCAGCGACAAATAACGGTTTTGCGTTTTACTCCCTCCATTTTTCCCCCTGCCTCGGCAGGGGGATTTTTGTTTTGTCCGCGCAAGGTCTGCGCATTTTCTTTTCGGCGCGGGCATACAATGTGGGTATAGGGCAGGGGGTGGGCAGCATCAAGACCGTCATCTACTTGGATATCCTGCTGCTGGTCAATTTTCTGGCAGCGTATTTTCTGCTGCTGGCAGCAGGGGGCTTGTGCGCCCAGCGCCCCCGGTTCGGGCGGCTGCTGGCGGGCAGCGGGGCGGCGGCGCTCTCGGCGCTGATTTTATTTGCACCGCCCCTGCCCTTGGCGGTCCAGCTGGGGTACAAGCTGGGCACGGCCGCCGTTGTGACGATCGCCGCCTTCGGTGTGCGCGACAAGCGGCGGTGGCTGGCGGTCACCGCCGTGTACGCCGCTTTGAATATCGCCTTGGGCGGGCTGGCGGTTCTGGGGGCGGCATACAGCCGGACACCGACCTTGCAGGCAGGAAATTTAACGCTGTATCTGCGGATTTCTCCGCTTTTGCTGCTGGTTCTTGCCGGGGTGCTGGCCACCGGGACGGAGATATACCAGCGGTTTTTCTGCCGCCGCACCCCGCCGACGCAGACCGTGGGCCTGCAGACCGAACTTTGCGGACACACCCTGCGGCTGCGCGCCGCCGCCGATACCGCCAATCACCTAAAAGACCCTGTGACCTGCCTGCCCGTGCTGGTCGTCAGCTACCCGGACGCCCGCGCCCGCCTACCCGCCGAGGTCTGCGCGTTTCTGGACGCCTGGTTTTCCGGCAGCACCCGCCGTGCACCGCCCGCGGGGTCACATCTGCGCCTGATTCCTTGTTCCACGGCGGCGGGCAGCGGACTGCTGCCGGGGTTTGCGGTGTCGGGCATTGCACTGATTTCCGACACAGGGCTGCTGGGGCTGGGGCGCACGGCGCTGGCCTTTACCCAGGCCTCCTTCGGCAGCAGCGAATACGAGGCGTTGTACGGTCCGGACTTTTTATAAAAGGGGGTACTTATCTATGGTTGTATCGTGGGAACGCTTTATCTGCGGGCTTTTGGCACGGTTTTCGGTGCCGCATCCTGTGCATTACATCAACGGCTCGGACACACTGCCCGCCCCGCTGGATCCTGCGCGGGAGCAGCAGGCCGTGGCGGCACTTGTCAGCGGCAGCGCACAGGCGCGGGATCTTTTGATCACCCACAACCTGCGGCTGGTCGTCTATATCGCCAAAAAGTTCGAGACCCCCTCCGCCGGGCTGGAGGATATGATCTCTCTGGGCACCATCGGGCTGATCAAGGCCATCAATACCTTTGAGCCGAGCAAAAACATCAAGCTGGCAACCTACGCAAGCCGCTGCATCGAAAACGAAATTTTGATGTACCTGCGCAAAAGTTCCAACCGCCGCCAGGACGCCAGCATCGACGAGCCGCTGAACACCGACAGCGACGGCAACGAGCTGCTTTTGATGGACGTACTTACTGCCGACGAGCCGCAGGTCGGCTATCGGCTGGAGCAAAATGCCGAGCGCGCGGCCCTCTACCGCGCCGTGGCGGGGCTTTCCCCGCGCGAACGACGCATTATGGAACTGCGTTTCGGCCTGGGGCGGGAGAGTGAACACACCCAAAAAGAGGTCGCCGATGTTCTGGGCATCTCGCAAAGCTATATTTCCCGGTTGGAAAAGCGCATTTTGCGCCGTCTGCGCCGCGAACTGGAATCGGTATCCTAAGGCAGTACCGCGCAATTTGCCCCAAACTACCGCTGCTCGGCGCGCACGGTGGAAACGAACGGCACCGCCAGTCCCGCCAGCATATTCATCTCCGGGTCCTCGGCGTACAAAAGGCAGTCAAAGCCGTCCCGACTCCAGGTCAGCACCCCCATGCGGCCCGCGCTCTGGTAATGGGTCACTGGTACGCCGTCGATCTGGTACTGCTCCACACTTTCAAAGGCCTTGGGGTCAAAGCCGTCGGGGCGGCGCATTTGTTCCTGCCTTGCCACCCGCAGCCGTGCACTGCGCCCCGGCACAATGGTAAAATCCAGCTCCGCGACCTCGTCCTCGATCAGCCAGATACGTTCCTGCAAGATGATGTCGCTTTCGGGGTAGGCCGTCACGGCAAACCCGGCGGCGTCGGCAAAATCGGGGTGGTCGTACTCGGCGCGGCGTTCCCTGCTGCGCGGCTGCTCGGCCTCAGGCAGGGCCAGCCAGACAATGACCCCTGCCGTCACCGCCGCCACGACCACCAACGCCGCCGTCACCCAAACGGAAATCATCATAGTGCATCTCCTCCTCGCTTTCACAGTATGCCGACGCTTGACATCATGTGCAGAATTTTCCTGTTTGGGGCGGCGCAGCGCGGCCTATACTCCAAACAGCAGGGGAGGGCTGGCACAATGTATGCAGGCAAGGTAGAAATTTGCGGTGTGGACACCACGCGGCTGCCGGTTTTGAGCGAGGCTGAAAAATCCGCGCTGATCCGCAAGATCCGGCAGGGGGACGCCGCCGCACGGCAGGAGATGATACGCGGCAATCTGCGCCTTGTATTAAGCGTGGTGCAGCGGTTCGCGGGGCGCGGCGAAAGCATGGACGACCTGTTTCAGGTCGGGTGCATCGGGCTGATGAAGGCCATCGACGGCTTTGACCCCGCCCACGGGGTGCGGTTTTCGACCTACGGGGTGCCGATGATCTGCGGTGAGCTGCGGCGGTATCTGCGCGACAACAACGCCGTGCGGGTCAGCCGTTCGATGCGGGACATGGCCTACCACGCCATGCAGGTGCGGGAGGCACTGCAAAAATCCGGCGGGCGGGAGCCGAAACTTTCGGAAATTGCCGCCAGGCTCGGCACCAGCCCCGAAAACGTGGCGCTGGCGCTGGAGTCGGTGCGCGAGCCGACCAGCCTGTACGAACCCGTTTTCAGCGAGGACGGGGACAGCTTTTCGATGGTGGACCGCCTGCGCGACAACACCGACGAGGAAAGCTGGATCAGCGACATTATGTTCCGCGACACGGTGCGCGCCCTGTCGACGCGCGAGCGCCGCATCATTGCGCTGCGGTATCTTTCGGGCAAAACGCAAACACAGGTGGCGCAGATCATCGGCATCAGCCAGGCGCAGGTCAGCCGATTGGAAAAAAGCGCCTTATCCCATATCAAGGAGCAAATTTCGGGGCAGTAACGCAGGGCGCAGGGGCGGGGCAATGCAACCTACCGGGCAAGCCGCATGAAAGGCTTCCCCCTCTGGGGGAAGCTCAGACTGTTGATAAACCTAATGAGATGATTGCGACCTTACGATTGGTTTGTAGGGAACGGTCTTGACCGTTCCGTGCCGCCTTTCCAAAATCACGATATATCGTGAAATGGCGCGCCATTCGGCGCGATTTTATGCGCTGCGCGCAGCCAGCGGTACGGC
>USNZ01000162.1 GCA_900556255.1 uncultured Oscillospiraceae bacterium | reverse complement strand
CCGCCCGCCACTGCCATACTGAAGTGACGGAGACTGTGGCCCACCTGCATGCAGTGTCCGGCCCGGCAGGCATCCGCCGCCAGCTGGCCCTGCGCCCCGAACAGGCGCTTTTGCAGCTGGAGGAGATCTGCTACTCCCGCCTGTGCAAACCGGTGCTGTGCTGCCAAACTTATTATACTGATTTCTTTGATTTTGCGATGGTGCGCAAGTTGTTATAAGTTATTATAAGATAGCCGGGCGGCAACGCCCTGTTATATATAGGTAGAAATCTTAACATTGAGGGGATTGTTTATGAGACATCTTATCGATCCGTCAGATTTTACGCTGGAAGAAACTCTGCACCTTATGGACCTTGCCGACCGCATCCATGATGATCCGGCGGCGTACAAGGATGTGGCAGCCCGCAAACGGCTGGCTACCCTGTTTTACGAGCCGAGCACCCGCACCCGCCTTTCGTTTGAGGCGGCCATGCTGAACCTCGGCGGCCAGGTCTTGGGGTTCCCTGATGCGGGTGTGTCCAGCGCCACCAAGGGCGAAACTGTGGCTGATACCATCCGCGTTATCAGCTGCTTTGCCGACATTGCCGCAATGCGCCACCCCAAAGAGGGCGCCCCGCTGCGCGCCGCACGGTACAGCCGTATCCCTGTTATCAACGCAGGTGACGGTGGCCACAGCCACCCCACCCAGACGTTCCTGGACATGATGACCATCCGCCACCGCAAGGGTCGGCTGGACAATCTGACCATCGGCTTTTGCGGGGATCTGAAATTCGGCCGCACGGTGCACAGCCTGATCAAGAGCCTGTCCCGTCTGCCGGGCATGAAGTTTGTGCTTATCAGCCCTGAGGAGCTGCGTGTGCCGGACTACATTATCAGCGAAATCCTGGAGCCGAACGGCATCTCCTTCGTGGAGACCCGCAGTTTGGAGGAGGCACTGCCTCAGCTGGATATTTTGTACATGACCCGTGTGCAGCGTGAACGCTTTTTTAACGAGGAGGATTATATCCGCCTGAAGGACAGCTATGTCCTGACCAAGGAAAAGCTGGAACTGGCCCCCGCCGACATGGCAGTGCTGCATCCCCTGCCCCGTGTCAATGAAATTACACTGGACGTTGACGATGACCCCCGCGCTGCCTACTTTGAGCAGGTACAGAACGGCGTGTATATGCGCATGGCATTGATCATGACTTTGCTGGGTCTGAAAGACCCTAAAACCGGGGAGGCGGTACTGGAATGCTGAACATTGACGAAATTCAAAACGGCGTGGTTATCGACCACATTACCGCAGGTACGGGCCTGGCGCTGTACCACTTGATGGAGCTGGAAAAGCTGAGCGACGCCAGTGTGGCTTTGCTGCAGAACGTGCGCAGCCAAAAAACCGGCAAGAAAGATATCATCAAAATCGAGGGCGATGTGTCCGGCTTGAACTTTGATATTCTGGGCTATCTCGACCCGCAGATTTCCATCACGGTCATCGAGAACGGCCATGTCAGCAAAAAGATTCGCCCCGAACAGCCCAAGCGCCTGGTCAATGTCATCAAGTGCAAGAACCCGCGCTGCATAACCTCCATGGAGAAGGGCTGCGACCATATCTTTGCCCTGACCCCCAGCGGCCGCTACCGCTGCATGTATTGCGAACAGGAATTCAGCGTAAAGCCGTGAAAAGTATAAAATAAAAAAGGTTTCCCCGTTTTTCGGGGAAACCTTTTTCTGCTTTACACGCAGGCGGCCAAGTCACTCTCTGTCAAAATGATATGCCCCTCGGCATCGGCGTCGGCGGTGTAGACAATGCCCGGGTGCGCTGTGCCCTCGGCAATGCGGTCGGCAAGGGCTTGCTCTACGGCACGGTTGACCCGGCGGCGCAGTTCGCGTGCACCGTAGGGCGGCACGGTGTCACCCGCCAAGGCTTGCGCGGCGGCCGCGGTGTGGCGCAGGGCATACCCCTGGGCGGCGGCGCGCGCTTCCAACTCGGTCAGCAGACGATCCGCGATTGCGGTAAGCTCCTTGGGCGTAAGCGGAGAAAACAGCACCGTGTCATCCAGCCGCCCCATCAGTTCGGGACGGAAAAATGCGCGCGCCTCCTGCAGGGCCTGCTGACCCCGACGAGCCGCAGCGGTGTCGGCGGAACCAAAGCCCAGGGGCGCGGTCTGTCCTGAAAGATAACGCGCCCCCAAATTGGAGGTCAGCAGTAAGATCGTGTGCGAGAAATCCGCCCGCCGCCCCTGTGAATCCGTCAGGCAGCCGTCCTCCAGAATCTGAAGCAGAATATTTTGGATATCACTGTGGGCTTTTTCGATCTCATCAAACAGCACGACGCTGTATGGGCGGCGGCGCACGGCCTCGGTCAGCTGCCCGCCCTCCTCGTGTCCGACATAGCCGGGCGGTGCACCGATCAAACGGGCGACGGTGTGGCGTTCCATATACTCGGACATGTCAAAGCGCAGCAGGGCTTTTTCGCTGCCGAACCAGCAGTCGGCCAGCGTGCGGGCCAGTTGGGTCTTGCCTACGCCGGTCGGCCCCAAAAACAGCATGGCCCCGATAGGCTTGCCGTTTTCACGCAGACCGGTGCGGCTGCGGCGTATGGCGGCCGCCACGGCCGCCACGGCGCGGGGCTGGCCGACTACCCGTTCATTCAGACGTGCCTCCAGGCAGTTCAGGCGTTCGCGCTCCGCCTCGTTTACGCGGTCGGCCGGCACACCGCTTGCCTTGCTGACAATGTGTGCCACGTCACTTTCGGTCAAAATACGTTTGCCCTCGCTGCCGATGTCGGCAATGCGTTTGGCGGCGGCAGCCTCATCCAGAAGGTCGATGGCCTTGTCGGGCAAAAAGCGGCCGGGCAGATACCGCACGCTCAACTCCACGGCGGCACGAATGGTTTCGGGCGGTATGACCACCCCGTGATAGCGTTCGTATCGGGGCATCAATCCGGTCAGAATCTTTTCAGCCTGGCGCGGCGTGGGTTCCTCGACCATGACCTTGCCAAAACGCCGTTCCAGCGCAGAGTCCTTTTGTATAGTCTTGCGGTATTCCTCCGGAGTGGTGGCGCCGATCAGCTGGATCTCGCCCCGCGCCAGCATTGGCTTTAAGATGCTGGCGGCATCAATGGCACCCTCGGCGGCACCGGCCCCCGCAATGATGTGGATCTCGTCAATAAACAGGATGGTGCTGCGGTCGCGGTAAAGTTCCTCCAGCAGGCTTTTGAAACGCTCCTCAAAATCACCGCGGTATTTTGTACCCGCCACCATCGACGCCATATCCAGTGATAAAAGCCGCTTGCCGCGCAGTGCGGGGGTGATTTGCCCCGCAGCGATTTTTTGCGCCAGCGCCTCGGCCAGGGCGCTCTTGCCGACACCCGGCTCGCCCAACAGACAGGGGTTGTTTTTTCGGCGGCGGCATAGAATTTCAATCATACGTTCCAGTTCATCGTCACGGCACAGCACGGGGTCCAGGCGGCCCTCCTGCGCAAGGCGGGTCAGGTCGCGGCCGTATTTCTCGCTGGGGCGGTTGGCGCGCGGGGCACTCATGCGGGGTTGCAGAGGCAAGACGGCCTGCCCGCTGAGCTGCCGACATTCCCGCGCGGCCTGTGTGACCTCCACCCCTAAGGACGCCAGCCAGACGCTTGCCGTGCAGGAGGCATCTTCC
>USNZ01000161.1 GCA_900556255.1 uncultured Oscillospiraceae bacterium | reverse complement strand
ACCGAGTTGGTCAGGAAATCAAAGAAGTCCAGCATCTGCATACCGAACACCGTCACGCCCGCCAAGGGGCCGTAGCCCAGCGCGGACAGGCTGCCCAGCACGATCATGATCACGCCGATCAGCACGGTGGAGCGCTTGCGGTCCCAGCCAAGCTCGTCCTCAAAGGTGGAGACGGCGCTCTCGGTCAGGGCGATGGAGCTGGTCACGGCGGCAAACAGCACCAGCACAAAGAACAGCACACCTACCACGGTGCCCAGGCCCATCTCGGCAAAGACCTTGGGCAGCGTGATGAACATCAGCGAAGGGCCCGCCTGCAGGGTGTCGGGGTCGCCGCCGGAGAAGGAGAACACGGCGGGGATGATCATGAGACCTGCCATGATGGCGATGGCCGTGTCAAAAATTTCGACATTCTGGGTGGAATCCTCAATGGAGACGTCTTTTTTCATGTAGGAGCCGAAGGTGACCAGAATACCCATGGCGATGGACAGCGAGTAGAACATCTGCCCCATGGCGGCAACAACGGTCATCCAGGAGAAGTTGGCCATGTTGGGCACCAGGAAGTACTTGACGCCCGCCAGCGCGCCCGGACGTGTGACCGAGTACCCTGCAATGACCAGCGACAGCACGACCAGCACGGGCATCATCCATCGGGAAACGCGCTCCACGCCGCCGCGCACACCGGCAAAGATGATGGACAGCGTAAAGGCGGTGAAAATCAGAAAGCACACCTCGACCGACAAGCCGGAGGAGATAAACGCCCCAAAGTAACCGTCCGCCGCCAGCGCACTGCCGCTGCCTCGCAGGTATTCCAGCAGATATTTGATGACCCACCCGCCGATGACCGAGTAGTACGGAACGATCAGAATGGGGATGACAGCGTTGATCCAGCCGCCAAACAGACGCCCGCGCCCCTTGCCAAAGGCAGAAAACGCGCTGACGGGGCTTTTGTGGGTCATACGGCCGAGGGCGGTTTCAGCAATGATCATGCTGTACCCGAAGGTGACGGCCAGCAGGATATACACCAGCAGAAAAATGCCGCCGCCGTATTTGGCCGCCAGATAGGGGAAGCGCCAGATGTTGCCCAACCCTACCGAGGCACCCGCCGCCGACAACACAAAGCCGATTTTACCGGAAAAAGAACTGCGATTTTTAGTTTCCACTTTGTCAACTCTCCCGTGAAATTATTTCATTACAAGCAACGAAACCAGTGTAACACATTTGAACGAGAGAATCAATACCCAAAAGAAGAAAAACGCGGGGCGGGAAACCCGCCCCGCTTGGTTGTAGGGGCGAGCATTGCTCGCCCCTGCAATTTGCCCGCTAGGCTGCATTATCGGTATGGCTGCGCGGGCGGTCAATGACCGCCCCTACACGGCAATATATTTTGTGTATAACTTTTCCGGCAGGTTTGTAGGGGACGCATAGATGCGTCCCGTGCGGTATGCCCGATAGTTCGTAATATCCGGGCGGTTGCAACGGGCGGCATAGTAGCCGTGCCTACGGACTAACCGTTATGTTGTTGCAACCGTAAAACCGCGGGCGGGGCATGCCCCGCCCCTACCGCGCGGTATAATTTTATTGCCCTGTGCCGCCCCCGTCAACTTACAGCATACACCGCATCGTGTGCGTGGCATCGACAAAATCGTGGGATTCATACAGTGCCATCGCTGCCGTGTTTTGCGCCAGCACATTCAGCTCCAGATACTCCAGCCGACGATCCCGCGCCCAGCGCTTGGCGGCACCCAAAAGTGCACTGCCGATGCCCTGCCCGCGCAAGTCGGGCAGCACGACAATGTCGCTGAGCCGCGCATAGCGGTGCGGCAAAACGCAGCTGAAGGCGGGTGTCCACCCGGCATATTCCACCAGCGCAAACCCCACCGTGATGCCGTCCTGCACAGCCAGCAAAAACGCAGCGTTCGTATCAGCCAATGCGGCGGCGGTCTCCTGCTCGCTGCGGGGCGCAGCGCAGAAAAAATCCGGCTGGATCGCCACCAGTTCGCGGTCCAGTACGCCGTACAGCGCCAGAATGTCGGGCAAGTCCTGCATGACAGCGGGACGTATCTCTATCTTTCCCATACCGGTTCCCTCAAATAAGAAAAACGGCGGACGCACTCGTCCGCCGTTTGGGTCACTGCACTTCCTGCACAGTGTAGTTGAAGCCGTATTCTTCCTGCAGTTTCTTGACGGCAGGCTCGCAGTCCTCAATAAAAGTGGCAGAGTAAACGCTCTGGCCGTTGTGGGACTTCTTGTAGTCCTCCACGATCTGGTTCAGCTTGTCCCAGCCCTCGTTGGCCTTGGCAGTGTCCATATCCTGGGGGAAGTCGATGATAAATTCGCGATGCTTCGGGATGCGTGCTTTCATAAAAATTCCACTCCTGTATTTTTGTGTGTGAGTATTTGCTATTACAAATTGAAGCATTTCCGGGCGTTGGCGGCGGTGATATCCAACACCGCCTGCGCGTCCATGCCCCAAATCGTACCGATATAGGCCGCCACATGGGCAATGTTGCGGCTGTCGTTGCGGTGCCCGCGCACGGGTTCCGGTGCCATATACGGGCAGTCGGTTTCCAGCACGGCGGCCGTATGCGGTATGGCGGCCAGCACCCTGGCGGCGCGCTTGGCGCCCTTGTAGGTCACAGCCCCGCCAAAACCCAGCAGCATACCCTGCTCCACCAGCCACGCCGCGTCGTCGGGGCTGCCGCTGTAACAGTGCAGCACACCGCGCGGCTTGTAGCGGCGCAGCAGCTCGTACATTTCGGCGTGGGCCTCGCGGTCGTGCACCGAGACCGGCAGATCCAGTTCCTTTGCCAACTGCAGCTGCGCCTCGAACAGGTCGTATTGTTCCTGTTTGGGCACGGGCCAGTGGTGATCCAGCCCGATCTCCCCCACTGCCTTCACGGCGGGGTCGGCAAACAGCGGGCGCATGGCCGCCAGCTCGGCGCGCCAGTCCCCGTGGTATACGGTCACGGTGGCGGCATCCTCCTCGATCAGGCTTTCGGGGTGGATGCCCAGCGCGGCGTAGACAAAGGGGTATTCGTGCGCCAGGGCCAGCACCCCGGCAGCGTCGCCGGAATGGGTCGCGCACTCCAGAACACCTGCCACGCCGCCCTGCGGCAGCGCGGCCATCACCGCGGCGCGGTCGGCGTCGAATTGGTGGGAGGTATAGTGTGCATGGGTGTCAAAAATGTTGTTCATACGTTTGTTTTTTCTGTGGGGCACGGTTTACCAGGTAGATGCCCACGCAAACCAGCGCCAATGCGGCAAGGTAGTTCCACGCAAACAGCGCCTCACCGTTCAGCACGGCGGACAGCAGCACGTTCATAATGGGGATGATCAGCCCGAATACCGCAATGCGGGACACGGGGTTATTTTTCATCAGCAGCGCCCACAGCACATAGCCTGCGCCGGAAATGAACGCCAGGAACAGCAGCACGGGGATACCGGCGGCGCTCTGCGGGTGCAGGCTGCCGCCCATGGCAAAGCCCGCGACCGCCAGTACCAGACCGCCCAGACCCAGATTGATGCTGCAGACCGAGAAGCTGTCCGCCTGCTGGGTGACGGCTTTGTTCCAGGGGCCTGCCAGCGCGAAAATCAGCGAGGCCATCAGCATGCAGGAAACGCCCATGGCGCTGCCGCCGCCGTGGTTGCCCAAGGTCGCGACCAGCACACCGCCA
>USNZ01000160.1 GCA_900556255.1 uncultured Oscillospiraceae bacterium | reverse complement strand
GCAGGGCGCTGGCGGTATCGGTGGAGAAGATGGGGTTGCCGGTGCCGCCGCCGAACACAACGATCTTGCCGCTTTCCAGCGCGGCGATGGCCTTATCGCTGGTGAACACCTCGGCCACCTGAGGCATGAAGGAACTTGTCATGACCACAGCGGGCACACCCTGCTGACGCAGTGCGTCCTTGACGGCCAGCGCGTTCATGACGGTTGCCAGCATACCGATTTTATCGGCGTCCATGCGATCCATGCTGCCGCTGGAACGTCCGCGCCAGAAGTTGCCGCCGCCCACAACGATGCCGATCTGCACGCCCAGGTCATGGGCGGCCTTGATGCCCGCGCAGATGGAGGCGATGGTCGCCTCGTCAAAGCCGGTGCCCTTAGCGCCGGAAAGCGCCTCACCGCTGACTTTGAGAAGAATACGTTTGTACTGGATTGCCATAATAAAGCACCACCTGTTTTGAATTTGCCCCCGCCGCCGCAGCGCAAGGGCACAGTGAACCAATATGATTGTTTCTATTTTACAATAGTTTGTGCGCAAAGTAAAGTCACACCGAAAAAAAGATTTTGGCCCAATGTGCCCATAGGCAAAAAAATAACACATCCGCGTTATTTTCGGATGTGTTTACTTATTTACTGCCGGGAGGTGCGCAGCCCGTGCACAAGTTCCCCGTGCAGGACCTCGCGGCTGCGCCCGGCATACCAGTTGTCAGACTCCAGAAGCAGGCTGCCGATATCCACCGTACAGGGCGGCAGGGTAAATTCGAGCTGTGTACCCTGCCCTTGCAGTGCGCGGATCTGCCAGCCCATCGCCTCGGCGCAGCGGCGTATCTCCCGCAGGCCGGTGGCTCCGCACTGCTCCAACCGTGCGGAGCTTTCGCCTGTGTTCAACAGGCTCAGGGCGTCCGGCGGCAGGCCGCAGCCGTCATCGGCGCAGACCAGTTTATCCTCATACAAATGCAGCCGGATATGCTGCGCCCCCGCCTCCATGGCGTTGGAGAGCAAATTGCCCAGTATACGCACCACCAGGCGGGTGTCGCCCATGGTAGGCAGAATCTGCACACCGGGTTCACAGGTCAGTTTTATCTCCACACGGCTGCCCATGCTTTGCAGATCGCGGCTGCAAAAATCGCACATGTCCCGCAGGGTGCCCGCAAGTTCCATCGGGTACAGTTCCGGCTCGCGCAGCCCGACACAGGCCGCGTGTACCGTGTGGCGGCTCAGGCGGCGCAGATCGCACAGTTCTTCCCGCGCGGCAGCCAGCAGCGCTGCTATATCCTCTTGGTCGGACGCATTCGTTGTATCGTCCAGGCGGCATTGCAGCACTTCCAGCGTGTTTTCCAGCATATCAAAAGAGAGTGCCATACGCCCCTGCAGGCCGCCGCGCAAAGCCAAAAAAGTATCCTGTTTCTCCTGCGATTCCATAAGCATCGCCTCCGTAAGGTGTGGCATATCATAGGTAGGTGCGCAATTCCTCGGTCAGGGTGCGAATCAACCGCCCGTTGGACAGCGGCTTTTGTGAGGAACGCCCGCAGCGTCTGCACAGAGCGACATACCCCTCGGTATGCTTAAAGCACATCGCGGCCGAAAGTCGGTTCAGCGCCGAGGTCACTGCTTTTTCGTCAACGTTGCGCTCCTCCCCCGCTATGTGGTACAGGAAGTTCAGCGGCAGTTCCTGCTCGTTGAGCAGGGCGCACAGCAGGATCTTTTTCAGGTAGACTGCACCGCTGAGCGAGGGGTCGGCCTTCAGGCTTTTCAGTGTTGCCTCGCAAAGGCTTTGCATACGATAGATGCGGGCGTTGTTTTCGTCCGCCCCCAGGGCGTACACCGCATGAAACAGCGTTTGCATGGTGTAAGGGCGCACCAAACGTTCATAGCGTTCGAGCCGATGCAGGGCACCGCGCGCCGCCGCCGTTTCCGGAAAGGGCGTCAACAGAAGAATCTTAGGCCGCGGCACGCAGTGCGCTGTCTCGGTACCGTGCAGCAGCCGCAAAAGCTCTGCCTCCGGCAAAAGAACATCCAAGGCCACCACTTGCGGGCAGGAACCGCTGCGCAGAGAACGAAAAAACGCGTCGGCCGTGGTGTATACACCCGCCGTCACATAGCGCTGACTGTGTGCGTACATGGCAATGCAGTCCCGTTCCAGCTTTTGTGAAACAACAAAAAGCGCCACGACCTGTGTAGGATCCCGCGGCAGCTCCGCCGCGCAGACAGGCATTTCTAACAGCGGCATAAGCAATCACCTCAAGGCGGGATACAAGTCCCGGATCACATCGTCGATTTATTGGGGCGAGACAGCGTTTTCGCAGATATAACGCAGGAAATGCTCTGCCTGCGTCGGGTCTGTGCCGGGATACGCACATTCATGCGGTGCGGCGGCATTTTGCTGTGCGCGGATGTACAGTGTTCCCAAATTCCTGCACAGTGTGTAGGTTATACGACCTGCCGATTGCAGCCCCGCAAGTTCCGAGAACTCACGGCAACACACAGCAAGTTTTTCTGATGTTTGACCTTTCATTCCTCTTCACTCCCACAAGAATACAAAATACGACGAATTTCCCGCAGCCACGACTTTTTCCCGTGGCTACATTTTCACTATATAATGTAACTGCGGCAGATTCAATCCACACGGAGTATACGTTTTTGTACGCCGCCGCGTGTATTGATTTCAGTATAGCATTTGTTTTACGATATAGCAATCATTTTTTCAAGAAAAGTTCAGGGGATCGGGTAAAATTTTCGGCAAAAAAATTATTTTGGATTTTTGCGGCGGCGCTCTTGACATTTTGTTTGGAATAGCTTAAAATGATTAAGTCGCAAATATGGGCCTGTAGCTCAGTTGGGAGAGCGTTCGGTTCGCATCCGAGAGGTCAAGGGTTCGAATCCCTCCAGGTCCATAAAAGCAAAGCCCCCTGCCGTACCCCGGCAGGGGGCTTTGCTTTTATGTTGACCTGTAGAGGATTCGAACAGCCCGTCCCCGCCGCTGCGGGGCGCAAGGTTCGTCAGCTCACCCATCGCCTTTCATAAAACCTGACCAAAATTTACGGGCGAGCTTTGTCCAAGATGTAAATTTATGCAATATGGGTTTGCGTATCGGTCAATTTTGTTGTATCATACAGATAAATATTTGCGTTTAGGGGAGTGTCCGCCATGAAAATGCCTTTTCTTTCCACGTTGTCACGCCGACAGCTGACCATCCTGATTGCCTCCGCTGCCGCCGTGCTCGTTACGGTTGCGGTCTCTGCTGTGCTGGTCGTGACCGCCCCTAAACGTGGGGATTCCTCGGCCTTGCCCAACGGTTCCCCCACATCGGCTTCATCCGGCGGAAAATCGGACACAGCCTCCACCTCGGTATCGATTGTGACCGACCCTGCCGAAATCGGCACGGTTCTGCCCGAAACCGCCGACGCGGGCCGCAGCTATGTGGACGAGACACTGTTTATCGGCGACTCCAACACGGCACGTTACCTTTTATACGCTGACGACACCGGCAAGGCGTTCACCACATCGGCCAACAATATCGGCGTTGTCAGCATGGGGGCCGGGGCCATCACCACGCTGAAGTGCGAGCAGTTCAGCGGCTCGTCCACCATGTACACGGTGCCGGACGCCGTGGCGATGCTGAAGCCCAAACGCATCATCATCTGCTATGGCACGAACAATCTGGGCGGGTCGTCCACCGATGCAACATCGTTTAT
>USNZ01000159.1 GCA_900556255.1 uncultured Oscillospiraceae bacterium | reverse complement strand
TGTGACGGCGCTTGGACGCATTGCGCTTGATCTTGCCGGAAGCAGTCATCTTGAAACGCTTTTTGGCGCCGGAAAGGGTCTTGAGCTTCATTTTAGCCATTGTTGTTTTCCTCCTAAAGAGTTGCTTTTTACTTGTTGGGTGCGGGAGACATGAACATCATCATGCTGCGGCCCTCAAGCTTGGGCTGCTTGTCGATGACAGCCTTGCCTGCCAACGCCTCGGCAAAACGATTGTGCACATCCAGACCCAGGCTGGTGTGTGCCATCTCGCGGCCGCGGAACCGGATGCTTACCTTGAGTTTGTGGCCCTGCTGCAAGAACTTGGCAGCCTGGTTCACTTTGGTGTTAAAGTCGTTGGTATCAATGTTCAAAGACAGGCGGATCTCCTTGACTTCAACCACTTTCTGGTTCTTCTTGGCTTCCTTTTCCTTCTTCTGCTGCTCGAAACGGTACTTGCCGTAGTCCAGGATCTTGCATACCGGCGGTTTTGCCGTCGGGGCAATCTTGACCAGGTCAAGGTCCTTGTCGATAGCCATACGCAGGGCATCGCGCGGGCTCATAATGCCGAGCTGTGCGCCGTCTGCGCCGATCACGCGAACTTCCTTGTCGCGGATCTGTTCATTGATTTCCAGTTCCTTGGAATTGCTGTTGCTGGCGATTGGAATACACCTCCCACAAGTGTCTGATAAATGATAAAAGCGGCTGCCATAAAAGCAGCCGCCGTACATACGAAATAGCGCACTTTGTGTGCGTACTGGGTATGACCCGGAGTTTTGACAACTCTCAAGGTGAGCCGACGGCCTACTGCCGGTTGCTGCTTTTTTTACAAGCAATAGTTTACCACAGGTGCAAGCCGTTGTCAAGGGGAAAACGGAGGTTTTTCAATAAAAATTCCCTCACCGCCCCATTTGTTTGCATGCCCCGCCAAGGGGTGTGCAAACACCACCTTATTTTTTATCTTTTATCTATTATCTATTATCTATTATCTGTTGTTTCCCCGATGCCCAGAATTTCCCTTGCAGTGTCGTCCTCCAGCTGCTGCACCGATTCCAGCTTGCGGGTGATGGCGCGGCTGCGCGTGCCGATCAGCTCCTCCAGATCGGAGCCGGTCTGGTTCAGGTGCCGCTGCATCTGCGCCAGCCCTGTGCCGAACTTTTCAAACTCGGTCTTTACCGCGCCCAGCACCGTCCAGACCTCGCCGCTGCGCTTTTGGATCGCCAACGTGC
Source organism: uncultured Oscillospiraceae bacterium (assembly GCA_900556255.1). Taxonomy (GTDB): domain Bacteria; phylum Bacillota; class Clostridia; order Oscillospirales; family Ruminococcaceae; genus Gemmiger. The sequence goes on along the minus strand of USNZ01000159.1, from coordinate 2,480 downwards.
GGAAGCCCATCTGCAGGGCGTTCAGCAGTGCCGCCATGGTGGAGGGACCCGCCACGGTAATTTGGTAATCCCGCTGCAGGGTTTCGGTCACGCCGCCGGAAACCACCTCGGCATACAGCCCCTCAAACGGCAAAAACAAAATGCCGAAATTCGTTGTATAGGGCACCTCGATGTATTTGTCGTGGATGTCCTTGGCCTCCTGCCGCAGCACGTTGTACAGCGCCTTGCGCATGGCGGCAGCCGCCGCGGCATTGCCCTGCTGCAACGCCGTCTGCAAATGCTGGTAGGTATCGCCGGGGAACTTTGCGTCAATGGGCAGCCAGACCGGTCCCTCCTGCCCCGGAAGTTTGATCGCATACTCCACGCGGTTGGCGCTGCCGGGTACCGTGGCAACGTTTTCCTCGTACTGACCGGGCGCAAGGATCTGCTCCAGAATGGCGCCCAACTGCACCTCGCCCAGGATACCGCGCGTTTTCACGCCCGAAAGCACCTGTTTCAGGCTGCCGACATCGGCGGCCAGGCTCTGCATCTCGCCAAGACCCTTGTACACCTGCTCCAGCTGAGTGCTGACGGTGCGGAAGGAATCGGTGATGCGCTTTTGCAGGGCATCCTGCAATTTTTCCTCCACCGTGCCGCGAATTTCCTCCAATTTCCGGTTGTTGTCGGCGCGGATGGTATTCAGCCCCTGTACAACGGCACCGCGCACGCCCTCCAGCCGGACGGCGTTGGAATCCTCCAGATTTTTTAAGCGCGTTTCCATCATCGTCAGCTGTGCCAGCAGGGCGTCGTTGGCTGCTTTCTGCCGCGCCGCCCCCGCACGGTCGATGGATTCCAGGCGGGCGGTGTTGGCCGCCGCTGTCTGGCGCTGGTTTTCACTGAGCACGGCGGAAAAATCCCGCAGAGAGGCCGATGTCGTGCGCACACTCTCGCCCTGCATGGCGCGCAGCTGTTCCGACAAAAGGTCGGTTTCCCCCTGCAGAACAGGGGTCATGGCGTCCACATACTCCTGCGCCGTGGGAGCCGCCGCCGTTTTTTGGCCGCTGCGCCGCAGCAGCACCGCCAAAAGCACATCCCCCGCCAGCGCCAGCGCCAGCAGGACGAATAACAAAATTTCCGTAATTTCCATAGTTTCCTGTCCGCCTTTGTAGAATAGATCCATTTTACACTTTTTCGGGGTATTGCGCAACCCGTTTTATCGTACTTTTACGGTTTAAACTATTGACTATGTTGGGCAAATTTGCTAAAATACAGATAATCTATGCCCCCGCTGCAAACAAAATTCACAAGATAAGGAGGCGCCCTTCTATGCGCCCTGCACCCCTGGACCCCAACGACCGCAACCTTGCCATGTACGAAGCCATTCTGCGCTTGGACAACATGGAAGATTGCCTGCGATTTTTCGATGATCTTTGCGCCGTGACCGAGCTGCACACCATGGAGCAGCGCTACGCCGTGGCCGGCTGCCTTTTGCAAGGCAAGGTATACAGTGAGATCCGCCGCGAGACCGGCGCGTCCAGCGCCACAGTCAGCCGCGTCAACCGTATGCTGAACTACGGCACCGGCAAGCTGGCCGACAGCGTAAAGGAAGATTTGGCCGCACAAGAACAAAAAGAGCCGTAAGGCCGGGAGGAAACTTTCCATGTCTGTTCTGATTCACGATTTCGGTAAAACTGCCGACGGCAATCCCGTCAAGGTCGCCGTGCTGAAAAATGACTTTATCGAGGTACATATCCTGAACTACGGTGCCATCATCCACCGCATTGTCGTGCCCGACCGCAGCGGCAGCCCCGTGGACGTGGCGCTGGGCTATGACTCCGCCACCGATTACGAGCTGAACGGCGACAGCATGGGCGCTGCCGTCGGCCGCTTTGCCAACCGCATCGGCGGGGCGCAGTTCCCCCTGTACGAAAAGATCGTGCATGTCACCCCCAACGAGAACGGCAACTGCCTGCACAGCGGCCTGCATGGGTTCCGCAGCAGCCTGTTTACAATGGATCCCACCCCCGATACCGCCGACAGCGTGACGCTGACTGCCCTGAGTGCCGACGGCACCGACGGTTTCCCCGGCAATCTGGAGTTGGAGATCCAGTACAGCCTGGCCAAGAGTGGGCTGGTCATCCGCTATGCCGCCACCACCGACGCGCCGACCGTCTGCAACATGACGAACCACAGCTATTTCAACCTGAACGGCCAGGGCACCGGCACAGCGCTGGGACATCGGCTGACCATCGACGCAGACCAGTATCTGGAATGTGACGCCCACAATATTCCCACAGGGCGCAAGCTGCCCGTGGCAGGTACTCCGCTGGACTTCAACGAGGAGAAAACCATCGGCCGCGATATCGAGGCCGACCACATCGCCCTGAAAAACTGCCTGGGCTACGACCAGTGCTACGTCATCCGCGACAGCGGCCTGCGCCACGCCGCCTGGGTCACAGGCCCGATGACCGGCATCCGCATGGAGGTACTGACCACCCTGC
>USNZ01000158.1 GCA_900556255.1 uncultured Oscillospiraceae bacterium | reverse complement strand
AAGCTGTCCACCAGCGTGAGGGCAGCCTTTTTAAAGGCTTCATCGCCGGTGCGCTCATAGCTCAGCCAGATTTCGCCGGGCCAAAAGCCGCAGGTCCACTGGTTGTTCTCGCACTGGGGGTAGATGTCGTGGACACTGGAGTGGTTCTGGCAGTGGTCGGTATACAGCGGCAGATTCCGGCGGACGAGCGCAATAGCGGTATCCAGCGCCTGCTCAGCCTCGGGTTTGGTCAGGACTTTGTTTGAGAATGTTTTCATTGTAGGAAACCTCATGCTCACAAATAATAAATAATAAATGCGGTGGTTCGCGTCGCTGCGCTCCGCTCAAAAAATTTGTTTGCGCCGTGGCGCAAACTCCACATTCTTTATTATTTATTATTTCTTATTTTTTATTTGCAAGCCGCCCTTTTTCGGGTCAGCCTGCGGTGTTAGTTATTTGTATAGTATAACCCACGAGTAAACTCGCTGTCAAACGGTTGGGCGTTGAAAAGCAGGTCCAAAATCTGGGATACGCGGGCGGGGGTCTCTGTCGTGAAGGCCGCTACCGCCACGTCCACGGGCAGCTCACGCAGACGCTCGCCCATGTAGAGCGGCACCGGGTTGTATACTGTGCGGATGCCCGCCCCGCCGGGGGCCGAGCAGGTCACGGTAAAGTCACGGCCCTTGCGGTCCCGCAGGGTGCCGCCGCCGCGGCAGGAAGCGCAGTCATGCACATTGCGCAGCGGGCAGGCGCGGGTCAGCATCAGCGGCAGGTGGCCGTAGCAAAGGGCGGCCGTGGGTACGCCGGGGGCGACCTCCTGCATGGCAGAAAGCGCGGTTTCGGGCTGCAGAAGCATGCCCTGCAAGCCCAGCGCCGCATAGCGGGCGGCGCTCATCGGGTTGGTGACATTCAAGCCTAAACCGCCGTACTTACGACAATTTTTTGTGTAGCGCAGCTGGGCGAGGTTGTTGATGACCAGCCCGCCGAAATCGTCAGGATTCAGCGCTGCCACGGCGGCCGCGGTCTTTGCCTCGGCTGTACCAAAGGTGATGCGCGGCAATTCCAGCAGCGTCTTTTGGCGCCAAGCGGCAGGCACGGCGGCGGCCTCACTCAGCGGGAACACCAGCAGACTCAGCGGCTCGGCGTATTCGGCGGGGCACTGGGCCACTGTGGCAAAACGCGCCATCAGCGCGGGCAAGGCGCCGACGGGGTGGGCGGCAAAATCGGGCAGGGTATAGGGCTGCACGGCGTGGGGCGCGGCGGCGCTGCGCTTTTGCAGCAGCTTATCCAGCGCGTCGCGGCGCAGCTCGTTCCAGGCAGAACCCGGCAAAAAGCCGGGGTCATCGGTCTTAACGGCAAGCTCCGCCATCACAAACGGGGTGCCGCCGGTCTTGGCCAGTGCGCGCTCAATGCCCGGCAGCGGGTCCTTTTGGGCGGGCTGCGGCTCGTCGGCGCTGTACAAAATGACCTTGTTGCCGTCCTCATCGGCGGCGGTCAGCTTGATGCCCCCGTCCTCGACACCACCCTCCAGCGTGTAATGCACGGGTACGCGGGGCAGCTCGCGGCGGAACAGCTCGCGCGCCTTGGGCGCGGCGGCCTTGGTGGCGGCGGCGTCGGCCTCGGTGCGCACACCGAACATCGCGCCGTCGTTGCGGTTCAGCAGGTAGCCGTCGGTAAAGCCCGAGCGGGAGAAGATATCCCGCACCAGCTGCTCGTCATAGGGCTGCCCCTCGCGCGCGCAGCGGCAGGCCGTCACGGCCACGGCGGCGTATTCCGGCGTGCGCAGGCGGCCCTCGATCTTCACGCTGGCAACGCCCGCGTCCGTCAAATCCTTGAGGTAGGGAATCAGATCCATATCCTTCAGGCTCAAATGGCAGGCTTTGCCCGGCTTGCCGGGGCGCAGCGCGGGCGAGGCGTCAAACGGCAGGCGGCAGGGCCCGGCGCAGGCACCGCGGTTGCCGCTGCGTCCGCCCAAAAAGGCGCTCATCATGCACTGGCCGCTTACGCTCATGCACAGCGCACCGTGGATAAACACCTCCACCTCGATGGGGCTGGCGGCGCAGACGTCGCGGATCTCCTGCAGGGACAATTCGCGCGCAAGGATCACGCGGTCGTAGCCAAGCTCTGCCAGCTCTCTGGCGCCCTCGGGCGTGTGGATGCTCATCTGGGTGGAGCCGTGCAGATGCAGCGTGGGGGCGATGCTTTTGATCAGCTGCGCGGCGGCAAGGTCGTCGGAAATAACGGCGTCGGCGCCCGCCTCGGCCACGGCGCGCACGGCATCGGCCAGGCCGGGCAGCTCCCTGCCGTAGACCAGTGTGTTTAAGGTCACATGGACCTTTACGCCCCGCGCATGGCAGAACTGCACCGCCTCGCGCAGCTCGTCGGGGGTAAAGTTGCCCGCCGTGCGGCGGGCGTTAAAGCCTGTCAGCCCCAGATAAACAGCATCAGCGCCGCTGAAAACAGCAGCGCTGAGCATCTCACGATTTCCTGCCGGGGCTAAAATTTCCGGCGCGCGGCTCACAGTTCTTCCTGTTCCGGCTTGGGGTCAAGCTCGGTGTCGGGGTAGTTCATGCGGCGCTTCAGCTCGTCGATGCGGCGCTGCAGGCTGGCGTTTTCACGGCGCAGCTCCTCGGCGGCCATCTTGGAGGTGGCGGCGTCCTCCAGATAGTTTTTGATCTGGCGGCGCATATTGTCGGCGCTGCCACTGGCCTTTTCCAGCTCGTCACGGTAGGACAGGGCAGTCATAACGGCAGCGGTGGTGATGCTGACGGTCTTGGAGGACGACATCAGCTCGTTCATATCCAAATTCAGGCGGTCCGCCAGATTCTGCATATACTCGGCACTCTCGGTAGTGTTGACAACATAACTGGAACCGCAAATTTCCAGCCGCACCTTGGAAGTGGTCATGCCCATGATAAGATTGAACTCCTCTCAAAAATGTGTATAATGTTTGCCGACACGCGGCGGGGCAATCTTATAGATTAAGATTATTGTAATACAAATTCGCTGCAAAGGAAAGACCTTTTTTATGAAAATTAAGGAATTTCTTTAGGAAACAGGCAAATTTTGCTTGCGCAAACGGCAAGGATTGGCTATAATTGGTACTGTGGCGCAAAACCACATGGCATTGCAAAAATCGGAAACATCCGAATGGCAGCCGATAAGGAGGAGAAACGATTTTGAAATATACGAAACGCGAGTTTGAAAAGCTGCTCAAAGACAAGCTGATGAGCGAGTGCAACGTCACGCTGGATACGGCCTCCGCCGACCAGATCTATCGCTGTCTGGCAAGTGTTACCCGCCAGATCATGTCCGACAAGCAGAAACGTTTCCAGTCTAAAACGCTGGGTGAGGGCAAAAAGCAGGTCTATTACCTCTGCATGGAGTTTTTGATGGGCCGCAGCCTGCGCACCAGCTTGTTCAACCTCGGCCTGAACGAAGTGGCCGAGAGCGTCCTCGCCGACGCCGATATTAAGATCGATACCATCTATGACTGTGAGCCGGACGCCGGCCTGGGCAACGGCGGTCTGGGCCGCCTGGCTGCCTGCTATCTGGACGGCATGGCCACCGACTGCATCCCCGGCACCGGCTATTCCATCCTGTACGAGTATGGCATCTTCAAGCAGAAGATCGTGGACGGCTGGCAGCAGGAGACCGCCGACAACTGGCTGCCCGGCGGCCAGGTGTGGATCAAGAGCCACCCCGACCAGGCGCAGGAGATCCGCTTTGACGGCCAGGCCA